>JAYSVA010000180.1:0-3927 GCA_043718785.1 Hyphomicrobiaceae bacterium | reverse complement strand
CCACCGAAGCCGCCCGCCACGCCGCCGCCAGCGTCCGCCTGTCTACTGCTGCGACCGCACACGCCAGCGTTCTGACAGCCCGCGAACAGCTGACCGCGCTGGTGGATTTAGCCGACGCGACAGCGTCCAAAGCGGCGATCCAGATGCGCAGCCGCCTCGTGCCGGAGCAACCGTGCCCCGTGTGCGGTGGCGAGGCCCACCCGTACACGCATGGCACGGCAGCCGACAGCGCCCTCGTCGCCGAAATCCGCCAGCGTCGCGCCGCCCTCGATGCCCGCATTGCCGAGGCCGTCGCCCAGATCAACGCCGCCAACACCGAGAGCGCAGAAGCCACCGTCCGCCAGCGCGAGGCTGACCGCGCCATCAAAACCGCCGTGGCCGACCACGCCAACCAGACCGCCGCCTTCGCCAAACTCGCCCCAAAACTGGCGAACCTGGTGCAACCCGGCGACCTCACCCTGCCGCTGCCTGACGCCTTGACCACGGCCAGCGCCGCCACCCTATCGGCGCTGCTGGAGCAGGTTGCCGCTCGCCGCCTGACGCTGGCCACCGCCCGCCAGACCATCGACGATAAGCGGGCAATCTGCGAGACGCTGCAACCCAAGCTCGATGCCCTGGCGCTGGCTGCCGAGACGCTGCGGGCCGAACGCGATGCCGCCCGCGATCAGCACGCCCAGGCGCAGCAGTCCCTCGCCGCCGATACCGCTACGCTGGCAGGCCTGACCCAGCAGATCTCGGCCGTGAATGCAGCCCTAACCCCGTATCTCGCCGCCGCTGGCCTCCCCCTCGCGCAGCTCGACCATGACGCCGCCGCCCTGCAGCTGGCCCAGCTCGGCGATGCCCACCGCGCGTTGACCTCCGAGCAGGCGACGCTAACTGCCGCCCTCGCCGATCTGGCCCCGCAGCAGGCCCGCGCCCTGTCGCAGCTTGATGCCGCCAAAACGGCCCTTGGCAAGGCCGAACAGGCCCTGCAATCGCGCCAAGCCCAACTGACCCACACCGAAACCACCCGCGCCGCCCTGCTCGACGGCGAGCCGACCACCGCCCACCGCGACCGCCACCTCAGCGCCCACGCCGCCGCCGTTGCCAGCCTAGACGCTGCCCGCACCGTGCAGGCCCAAGCTGCCGCCGCCCTGGCAGCCCTGACCGCCCGCGCCCAGGATGCCGATGCCGCCGCCACCGCCGCCATCGCCAGCGCCGCCCAAGCCCAGGCCGCGTTCACCGCCGCCGTCACGGAAATTGACGGGGCCGCGCCGGATGCTGACCGCCTGGCCACCGTGCGCCGCTTGCTCGACACCCCGGCGGCGTCCGTTGCCGCCCTCCGCAGCAAAATCGACGCCTTGACCCGCCGCTTCACCGACGCCTCCACCGCGCTCAACACCCGCCGCGCCGATCTCGCTGATGCGTTAGCACGAGCCCCGACAGCTGAGCCCACCGCCGACCTCGCCAGCCTCAAAACCACGGCCTCAACGCTGGCCGCCACCATCGTCACGTTGCATGGCGAACTGGCCGCCCTCACCGAGCAGCTACGCCGCGACGACCAGGACCGCGCCCGTTCCGCCGACCTCAACGCCGAAATCGCCGCGACGGAGGCTGACCTCGCCGTCTGGCGCGACGTCGATGCGGCCATCGGCTCGGCCCAAGGCGACAAGTTCCGCAAGTTCGCCCAGAGCATCACCCTCGACCAGCTGGTCCGCCTCGCCAACGGCCAGCTCGCCGCCATCAACCCGCGCTTCACGCTGGTCCGCTCCGCCACATCTGACCTCGGCCTGCACATGATGGACCGCGACCTCGGCGACGACACCCGCTCGATCCGCAGCCTGTCCGGCGGCGAGCGCTTCCTGGTATCGCTAGCGCTGGCACTCGCATTATCCGGCCTCGAAGGCCGCCAATCGTTCGTCGACACGCTGTTCATCGACGAAGGCTTTGGCTCGCTCGATGCCGACACCCTCGACACCGCCATCTCCGCCCTCGAAACCCTGCAGAGCCAGGGCCGCAAGGTCGGCGTCATCACGCATGTTGCCGCCATGATCGACCGCATCGCCGTCGCCATCCGCGTCGAAAAACGCGGCCCCGGTCGTTCCGTCGTGCGCCTGGACGACGGCACCCAGGGAACGTGGGGACTAGCGGCATGATGGGGTGTGTGAGGAGCGCTGAGCCGGGGATGTCAAAGGCCGATTAACCGCCATTTCCACACGTCTCAGAGCATACCGAAAAGGTACCACAACAGCGTCACGCTGCCTAGCCTAAATCGTGGTTAACACTGAAGATTTTTGTGCGATGTCATGGCGTTAACCAAGGCGGAGTTGTTGGCCGCACGGTCCCGAATAATTCAACGGTCTCCGACACTTCGGTTAATGCGGACGGGTTAACAACGCTTACGGAATGTAGGGTGCATTAGCCCCCTTGCGTCATGCACCATGGCACCACGATTGCGCAGCTAAAAATAAGCCGGGAGAACAACCGCAGCCGCCGCCCCACACGCGGTGCATGACGCAAGCGGGCTCATGCACCCTACGTCCGATAACGATAGCCCCCCGTCACCGACCTGGAGCCTTGATCTCGATATTTGCGATTTCTTCGATTTTGCGCTAGGATCGCTGGATGAACCAAATTGCCACGAACACGACCCCTGTGCTGCCGTCCGAAGGCGAAGCGCAGATGGCACGCGAGACGCGCCGCAAGATCGCTGGTCGCCTCAGTGCCGGTGCTGTGCTGCGTCTCCAGGTCGATGATGACGGCCACGACACGATGCCGTTGCCGCCGGTGGCCGCTCGCCTCGTTCTGGCGCTGCTCGAAGAGCTAGCGCGCGGTAATGCCGTTACGCTCAATACGCTCGAAGCCGAGCTCACCACCCAGCAGGCGGCCGACCTGCTCAACATATCCAGGCCGTCGCTGATCCAGCTGCTCGATGACGGTAGAATCGCGTACCGTCGGCTCGGCACGCACCGGCGCATCCCGCTCGGCGACGTGCTCGCCTTCAAGGCCGACAACTATGCCAAGCGTAAAACGGCACTCGACGACCTCGTCGCCCACGATCAGGCGCTCGGCCTCGAATGACGACGGGTCCAATCGCATTCCTCGATGCCAGTGTCATCTACCCGGCCGGTATCCGCAACCTGCTGATGTACATGCAGCTTGCGGGCATTTTCCGCGCGACTTGGTCTGATATGGTGCACGAGGAGTGGATTACTGCGCTGCTACGCAAGCGCCCTCACCTTGCGCGCGCCCAACTGGAGCGGACGCGCGATTTGATGAACCAGCACGCGGTCGGTGCCACGATCACCGGCTACGAAGGGTTGATCGATGGGCTTCGGCTGCCTGATGCCAATGATCGGCATGTGCTCGCCGCCGCCATTACGGCGGGTGCCAGCATCATCGTCACGTCGAACCTCAAGCACTTCCCGGCGTCGGCGCTGGCCCCGCGCGGGATCGAGGCGCTGCACCCTGACGACTTCGCGTTGCGGTTGTTCACGGCGGCACCTGCCGACGTGCTGGTCGCCGCGCGCATGCACCGCCGTAGTCTCAAGAGCCCGCCAAAGCCAGTCGCCGACTATTTGGCTGGCCTCGAAAAATCAGGTTTCACCGACACCGTCGCCGCGCTCCGACCGTTCGAAGGCCTGCTGGAGTGATCAGCATCTGCGATGAGTGTCGCATTTATGATGTTTTAGCGGCACATCGTTCATGTTCCCCTAGAACAGTCCGATCAACGAAGCGGTCACTGACGCTGTCAGCCGTCCGGGAGCGACCGCGACAGCACACGAACGAAACGCGTTTGACCACGAAATAGTACACTGTCCCCGTTATTTCCGCGCGCCGCGCGCATGCGGTCCCGAATATTCCGGTTAATGCGGACGGATTAACAACGCTTACGGAATGTAGGGTGCATTAGCCCCCTTGCGTAATGCACCATGGCTCCACGATTGC
>JAYSVA010000179.1:0-8860 GCA_043718785.1 Hyphomicrobiaceae bacterium | reverse complement strand
CACGATCACGGTCGATGTCGCGCAGGTCGAAGATATCGGCCCCGGCCTTGAAGTCCGGGCAGTACATTTTCTCATAGTCCAGCAGGCCGTATCGTCCTTTGGGCGGCAGCAGCAGCGTGGGCATGGCCTCAACCCTCAGGTCGCGGTGGCCCTGTTGGAACACCGCGCGGACATCAAAGACAGCGTCGATGTCCTGTCCGGCAGGCGTGTATTTCCGGACCGGAGACTTTGGCGAGTTTGCCAGGTAGTCGCATAAAGCGCGGATACGTGAGGCGGGAGCTGACGGATCGGTCCGGTCGGCGAAGGCGAAGATGCGCCAGCGGCCGTCGGCTTTGGTGGTATCGCCGAGCCGCATGGGCTTGGCGTCAGCCAGCCGGATCACGGACGCTGAGTGCAGGCGCGTGCCGATGAGTAGGCCTTTGGCTAGATGCTGATGGTCTGGCCCGGCAGTCAACAGCGACGGCCGATACTGAGTCGCGGTCCCCGCCGTATAGCGGCCATGCTTGACGAAGTAACTCTGGACTTCGGCGGCCTCCACACCCGTTGGATTGGTTGGCGACTTTAGCGGTGCGCTGAGCATTTTGGCCCACTCGCGGTCGAAATCGATCAGCTCCTTGGCAATCGTTTGCCGTTCCGACGAGTACGAGTGCAGCAGCGCGGGGCGGCTGCGGCCTTGCAGCACCGCCGCAAGTTTCCAGCCCAGATTGAAACTGTCCTGCATGGAGACGTTCATGCCCTGCCCGGCCTTGGGGCTGTGGGTATGGCAGGCGTCACCGGCGATGAACACGTGTGGCAGTCGTTTGCCGACGTCTGCAGCCGGCACATCATCGAACTTGTCGCACACCCGCTGGCCGATTTCGTAGACCGACCACCACGCCACTTCCTTCACATCAAGCGTGTAGGGGTGAAAGATCCGCTGCGCCGCCGCAATCAGCCGTTCGATGGTGATGTTGCGGCTGGAGATCCGCTCGTTTTCGCTGAGCTTGTCGAGCTCCACGTAAATGCGGACCATGTAGCCGCCTTCGCGCGGGATCAGCACGATGCTGCCCTCGTGGGCCGACTGGATCAATGCCTTCAGCCGCACATCTGGAAAGTCGGTGACGGCGAGTACATCCATCACCCCCCAGGCCTGACTGGCGGAATCGCCGTCGAGTTTGCGGCCGATTGATTGGCGGACGGCGCTGCGCGCGCCATCGCAGCCGACGACATAGCGCGCCTTGACCGTTTCGATCTGTCCCTCGTGCGCGGCATCGGTTCGCTCGAGTTTGACCGTTACCGGGTGCGACGCGCCCGCCGCATCGACCGTCAGGTCAGCGAGGCGGCGGGCGTAGTGCGGTTCAAGCCGACTTGCGGAATTGCGCATCACGTCCAGGTAGAAATCGTGCACGCGCGCCTGGTTCAAAATGACATGAGGGAATTCCGAGAGATCGTCCTCAACGTCTTGGATACGGCCATTACGGACAATTCTGTCTTTGGCAGTCTGATCCGGTTTCCAGAACGCGGTCTCGTTGACCCAATACGATTCCTTCAGCACGCGTTCGCTGAAACCGAAGGCTTCGAACATCTCCATGGTCCGGCAGGCCACGCCGTCGGCCTGACCGAGCTGCAACGGACCTGGCTTTTGTTCGATGATCGCCGTTTTGATGTCAGGGAACGCCGCCAGTTGGGCGGCCAGGGTCAAGCCAGCGGGTCCGCAGCCGATGATCAGCACATCCACTTCGCTGGCAACGCTGTCTGAGTTGTGAGACGCCTTGTGCAGTTCTGACGGTTCAGAAATCTCGGGGTTGCCAGGTTTGAAACCATTGAGATGGAACTGCATGCGGATGTCTCCAACGTCGTCATCACAGCACGGTTATTGGTCTGTGCCGCGAATTCAAGTTTTTTCATTCACTATTGACGGGTCAAGGGACTAGTCCCTTGCCGCCGGAGGCTGCCTGACTGGGTGGCGCTTTCGACAGCATGGCCCGCAGTTCCTTTTTCAGAACTTTGCCGGTTGGGCCGAGCGGGAATGCATCCATGAACACAACGCGGCGCGGGGCTTTGTAAGCGGCAAGGTTGGCGCGGCAATGGGCGATGAGTTCGTCGGCGGTCGGCGACTTGCCGGGCATGGCCACGACATAGGCGACGGGCACCTCGCCCTTCTCCTCGTCGGGGGCACCGATCAGGGCGCAGAGATAGACGTCAGCGCGCCTGCACAACACATCCTCGACCTCGACGGGGTAGATGTTGAAGCCGCCTGATATGATGACGTCCTTCTTGCGGTCGATGATGTGCAGGTGGTCGTGATCATCGACGAAGCCGATGTCGCCGCTGAGCCATGCGCCGTTGCGGAACGCGGCGGCCGTTGCCTCGGTGTCCTGCCAATAGCCGGGGCCGACCGTATCGCCGTTAATGGTGATTTCGCCGGTTTGCCCGCGCGCCACCGGCTGGCCCTTGTCATCAAGCACTGAGATGGCCGTGTTACCATAGGGGACGCCGACAGAACCGGCAAAGCGCGGTCCCGTCAGCGGCTCAGCCGTGACGTAGCTGGTGACCCCGGTGGCGCCATAGATGTTGATCAGACGCGTCTTCAGCTTGCGTTCTAATTCTTCGACCACCGAGGGCACGAGAATGGCACCGCCCGGCAGGCACAGGCGCAGCGACGACAGGTCGTGCTTTTGCGGGTCATAGGCCTTCAGTAGGAACGTAAACATCGTCGGCGTGCCGAAGAACACCGACACTTTGTGGCGGTGGATGTCGTCGACCACGCCGTCAAGGTCCCAGCGTTCGCGCAGGATCAGCGTGCCGCCGTTGTAGAGCGTGCCGTTGAGGACGACCGTTGCGCCAAAATTGTTGAACAGCGGCAGCACACCGATGAACACTTCCTTTGCCGATGAACACGCGGTGGACACCTCGCCGCCGCGGATGGCCGCCAGAATGTTGCGCTGGTTCTGCATCGCGCCCTTCGGCTCGCCCGTGGTGCCCGATGTGAAGAACAGCGCCGCTACGTCCTCCGGCCCCACCGTGTCCTCGGGGAGCTGCGGAATGGCGCGGTGAAGGGCAACTTCCAGCGGCTTGGCCTTGTGGTCGCCGCCGAACACCAACACGTGCTGCAGGGACGTATGCTCCGACTGGATGCTGCGGACTAAGGGCGCGCGTTCGGTGTCGGTGATCAGTACGCGGGTGCCGGTGCGGGCCACAATCTTGTTCAGTTCCGCCGAGCGGTACATCGCGCTCATCGGCGTCGCGATGGCGCCGATCAGCTGGCAGGCGTGATAGGCAATGGCGAGTTCAGGCTGGCTCGGCAAGTACAGGCAGACCGGCTGTCCCTTGGTCACGTCATGGTCGACGAGCACTTGCGCCAGCTTTTCGACCTGCGCGAAATAGGTGCCGTAAGTACAGGACTTTTCGCCAAAGACTAGGAACGTCTTGTCCCGGAAATGGTGGGCTTGTGAACGCAGGAGTTCCGACAAGGTTTGCATGGAAATCTCCTATGGCGGAGCTTAGTGTTTTTTCCTCTGCCATTCGCTGGCTCCCCGGAATTTCTGCCCGCTGCGCGGGCTGAAATATCCGGGGTCTTCACCTCAATGGTGTTAGCGCAAGTGCCCAACAGCGGCTGGGGAAGATCCCGGATATGCCAGTCGGCTGAAGGCCGGCAAGCATTCCGGGACACCAAAGGAGTGCGTGTCCTCAGAAAAACGCCTGGATGCCCGTGATGGCGCGACCGAGGATGAGGGCGTGGACGTCGTGGGTGCCTTCGTAGGTGTTGACAGTCTCGAGGTTGGCGGCGTGGCGCATGACATGATATTCGGCCTGGATGCCGTTGCCGCCGTGCATGTCCCGGGCAACACGGGCGATGTCCAGGGCCTTGCCGCAGTTGTTGCGCTTCACCAGCGAGATCATCTCCGGCGCGAATTTGCCGTCGTCGAACAGGCGGCCGACGCGAAGCGAGCCCTGCAGGCCGAGCGCGATCTCCGTCAGCATGTCGGCGAGCTTCTTCTGCACCAGCTGCGTCGCGGCGAGCGGGCGGTTGAACTGCTTGCGGTCCAGCGTGTATTGGCGGGCGCGGAAGAAGCAGTCCTCGGCGGCACCCATGGCACCCCAGGAGATGCCGTAGCGCGCGCGGTTGAGGCAGCCGAACGGGCCAGCGAGGCCTGCGACGCCGTCGAGCAGCGCGGTCTCTGGCACGACGACACCTTCCATAACGATTTCACCCGTGATCGAGGCACGCAATGACAGCTTGCCGCTAATCTTTGGCGCTGACAGGCCCTTCATGCCCTTCTCGAGGACGAAGCCCTTGATGGCACCGCCGTGTGCGTCCGACTTGGCCCAGACGACGAACACGTCGGCGATGGGCGAGTTCGAGATCCACATTTTTGCGCCCGTCAGGCGGTAGCCGTCGGACACCTTCTCGGCGCGCGTCTTCATGCCAGACGGGTCCGAACCGGCGTCGGGCTCGGTCAGGCCGAAGCAGCCGACCCACTCGCCTGACGCGAGTTTCGGCAGGTACTTCATGCGCTGTGCTTCCGAGCCGTAGGCGTAGATCGGGTACATCACCAGCGATGACTGCACCGAGTTCATCGAACGGTAGCCGCTGTCGACCCGCTCGATCTCGCGGGCAACGAGGCCGTAGGCGACATAGTTTGCACCGGCACAGCCGTACTTCTCCGGCACGGTCACGCCGAGCAGGCCGAGCTGGCCCATCTCGTTGAAGATCTCGCGGTCGGTGTGCTCGTCCAGATAAGCCTTGGTCACGCGTGGCAGCAGCTTTTCCTGGGCATAGGCACGCGCGGTATCGCGGATCGCGCGCTCGTCTTCGGTCAACTGGTCATCGAGGAAGAAGGCGTCCTCCCACGAGAACCGGACTGCCGTGTCGCTGCTTTTCTGTGCCATGGGATATGCTCCTGAATTCTGAAACTTAAGCCTCAACTGGTTCCCGGGGAAGATCCCGAATACGCCAGTCGGCCAGTGGCCGACGGGCTTTCTGGGAAACCAATCGATGATCAGTGACCCGATACCATCAAATATTGACGGGCGATTTCGGGGTTGCCGAGGAACTCGGTGGCAGTTCCGTGGAACACACTGCTGCCCCGATCAATCACCACTACGCGGTCGCCGCAAGCCCGGATCGTTCGCAGCGATTGCTCGGACACCAGCATCGACACCCGCTCTTGCTTCAATTTCAGGATCGCGGCGATGATCTCGTCGATGATTTTGGGTGCCAGACCCTCGTTCGGCTCGTCCAGCAGCAGCAGCCGGGGATTGGTCAGCAATGATCGCGCAATTGACAGCATCTGTTGCTCGCCACCGCTCAAAACGCCAGCGAGGCGTTTGCGGGCTTCGGCCAGATGCGGGAATAGCGCGTAAACGCGGTCAGCCGTCCAGGCGCCGTTACCAGCGCCTTTGCGAACCACGCGCAGATTTTCCGCAACAGTTAAGCTTGCGAAGGCGCGCCGGTCCTCGGGGACATAGCCGATGCCCCGATTGATGATGTCGTGCGACGGTTGGCCAACAACACTGACACCATCGAATTCGACTGTGCCTTTGGTGACCGTGATCAGTTCCTGGACGATTGCGCGCATCGTGCTGGTCTTGCCGACGCCGTTGCGGCCGACGAGGCAGACCACTTCACCTTCGCCGACGTCGAGATCAACCCCATGCAGGGCTTCGATGCGGCCGTAGGCGGCGTGGAGCGAGCGGATTTTCATCATGTTGGCACGCCTTCCGAGCCGAGATAGATGTCTTGCACGGCGCTATTGGCGCCAATCTCGGCTGGTGTGCCCTCGGCAAAGATCTTGCCCCGGGACATCACCGTAATGCGCTCGGCGAAACGGAACACGATGTCGATATCATGTTCGACGAACACAAGCGTGATGTTATCGCGGCCTGCGTGCTCGACCATCAGTTCCATCAGGCTGCGACGCTCGCTTAAGCCCATGCCAGCGGTCGGCTCGTCTAGTAGTAGAAGTTTGGGCTTGGTCGCCAGTACCATGCCGAACTCAAGCCGCTTGCGGTCGCCGAGCGACAGCGTGTCCGCCGCATCGTTGGCCACCCGGTGAAGCCCCAGGTCGGTGAGCATTTTCATCGCTGGCTGGGTCAGTGCAGCCAGTGGCGCTTCCGACATCGAGAACACCCGGCCCGCCGATGGTAGCAACGCGGTTCGGACGTTATCGAGCACCGACAGTCGGCGGAACACGCGGCTGATCTGAAACGTCCGCGCGATGCCGAGGCGCGCGATCTCCTGCGGCATGGCGCCTGAAATATCGCGACCACCGAAGTGCACGGTGCCGCCCGGTCCGCCTGCCTGTTGGCCGCCGAGAACGGCAAGGAAGGTAGTTTTACCCGCCCCGTTTGGCCCGATCACGGCGCGGCGTTCACCCGCCGTGAGGGTCAGATCGACACCGCCAAGGGCGACGAAACCGCCGTAGGACTTGTTGAGATTGCGCGCAACCAAGATGGGTTCAGTGCTCATGTGCGCTGCTCCCCAGTTGCTGGCTTACCTGTTGCTTGCGTGTCGCGCGCCAGCCCCAGCCGTTGCAGCAGACCCGTCACGCCAGCCGGAAAGACCAGCACCACCGCGATCAAGATGAGACCGATGACAAGTTCCCAGTGCGTGAAGGAGCGCGAGACAAACGTTTTCAGCAGCACGTAGATGACAGCACCGACGACCCCACCATAAAAACTTTTGACGCCGCCAATAACGACCATGACCAGCGCATCAACGGTAATGCCGATGCCCGCGTAGTCCGGAAAGGCATTGCCATGAAACACCGAGTACATGGTGCCAGCGATGCCAGCGAGCGTGCCAGCAATCACACAAGCAACGAGTTGCACGGTACGTGGGCTGAAGCCCAAGGCTGCGGCGCGGTGCGGCTCCTCGCCGACAGCCTGGATAGCAAACCCCAGTGGTGATTTCACAACGCGTGCCAAAAAGGCGATGCACAGGGTGACCACGGAAATCACAGCTGCGGCGTAAATTTCTGCGGTTAGACCGAAGCGCGGCTTCATGAAGTTGGTTAGGCCGTTGTCGCCGCCGGTGTAATCGTAGGCCTGGAACAGGCCCGTGAAGACGATTTCACTGCACGCGAGGGTGAGCATCGCGAAGTAGATGTGAGTCAGCCGGACACAGAGCGCCCCAAAGACCACGGCACCGATTGCCGCCACGAGCGGGCCGCAGATCACGGCCACCCAGAGCGGCAGGCCGAGTTTGGCCACCGCCAGTGCAAACCCGTAAGCGCCTAAGCCGAAGTAGGCGGAGTGACCGAACGATACCATGCCGCCGTAGTTGATGAGAAAGCCGAGGCTGGACGCGAACAGCGCCATGATCGCCACTTCCGTGATCAGCAGGGCCAAGCCCGGGCCCGCAACGAGCGAGGCAAAAACGGCCATGAGTGCCAAACCGGCAGGCAGCCAGCGGTTCTGCAAAAGCGAATTGATCATTTGCTGACAGCTCCCCGCCCAAGTGACCTAATAATCAGCACGCCTGCCATGATCAGGAAGATCAGGACCATCGACAATCGCGGAAAGTAGAGCACGCCCAATCCCTTGACCATGCCGACGCAAAGAGCCGCCAACAGGGCACCAGAAAGACTTCCCAAACCTCCGATAACCACGACGACGAACGCCATAACGATCACGTTGGTGTCGAGGAGGTAGTTGACGTTGCCGAACGGTGCGGACAGTGCACCCGCCAACCCTGCGAGAAAGCAGCCGACAGCAAACACGGACGAGAAGATCACAGCCTGATTGATGCCGAGCAGGGCAACCATGCCACGATCATCTGTGGCGGCGCGCAACAGCACGCCAGCGCGAGTAAACCGCATAATCGCGAGCATTAAACAAATGACGGCTAGGCCGATGCCGAACACGACGATCTGGAACAATGGCAGGTACGTGCCGCCGATCTTTATCGCACCGGACAATGCATCCGGCATTGGCACCGTGACGTCGTTGGCGCCCCAGATCGCCTTGACGACATCACGCAGAATTAGCACGAGCGCGAGCGTGATGATGAGCTGGAGCAAGTCGTCTGCACCGTAAATGCGGCGCAGAACCAGGACCTCGAAGATGAGGCCGAGCAGTCCGACCACCAACGCGGCGATTAGAACCGAAAGGGCGAAGCCCGCGACCGTATTGCCGCCGAACATTGGCATCAGCGAGTAGGCCAGGAACGCCCCCAACATGTAGAGCGATCCGTGCGCAAAGTTCACGATACGTGAAATGCCGAAGATCAGTGTCAGGCCGGAGGCGATGAGAAAGAGCATCATCCCCTCCATCAGGCCATTTAGCAATTGAGCCGCAATCATCGCCCCCTCCTTTTCAATTATTTCGGGCGCGAGGCTTTGACTGCGTCTTCAGACGGAATGGTCTTTGACGCTTCCAGGCGTATCGCACCTTTCATGGTGGAGAAGGCATAGGCCGGATCTTTCACGATTGGACCGACAAACACAGGCGCTGACATCTGACCGTCAAGTGCGCGCACCGTCATGCCGCTACCGCGCAGGCCGTCATACTTGACTGTCGGCAGTGCTTTCATGATGTCGTCTGCCTTCGTGCTTTTCGCGGCTTTGACGACTTCGGCATAGAACATCAGGCCGTCATAGGCGAGAATGCCCCAGTCATCCGGCTCCTTGCCATTCTTCGCTTTGTACTTGTCGATGAAGGCCTTGGCTTTTGGATTGTCGAGCAGCGCCGTAAATGGCGAGCGCGTCCAGCCGTGCAGGCCCTTTTCCGGCAAGTCCGCGCCCATGCTTTGCAGGAAGTCGCCGCTGGTAAGTGTCAGCATACTGGTCTGGTCGAAGAAGCCGTAGGCCTTGCCCTGCTTGGCCAGGTTGATCAGGCCGCCGCCAAAGACAGCGCCGAACACCAGATCAGGTTTTTG
>JAYSVA010000178.1:0-24995 GCA_043718785.1 Hyphomicrobiaceae bacterium | reverse complement strand
ACAATAGCTCGGACAAACAGATCAGCTGGTTTGCATTAGGTAAACTCACCCGTAGGGCGGAGACGCGGCGGCTGGCGCCACGGCTCCGTCGTCAGCGCTAGAGCGCGCCAACGATTGTGTCCGCCCCTCGGTGAGGGAATGTCCAAGTACGCGTTGTGGGCCTAGCGCCGCGTCAACCATGGACCTGACCATCCCTCAGCTCTCGTCGGCATCATCACGCAGTGACCGACCACCCGCGCCTGTTGTTGCGAATGATGATGACGTTGCGGCGCTGACAGCCGATCTGACCAGTCATAACGATAAGGGATTGCCGCCGAACAAAATCGCACCAATCAAAGATTGCAATTAACCGATCGTTGCAACTTTTGAGTGTATAAAATTGAAACCAGCCCTCTGATTACCGCTGATTGACGTCGTTGATCGCAACTTTTGCGTGTGTTGCCGAACTAGAGAGTCAAACTACATGTCCCATGGTGTACCCCTGCCATCGTCCCGCCAAAGCAGCTATGCAGCAAAAATGCGCCAACTCCGGCTGAGCCAGCGTCGCACGCGTGACATGACGGTCAATTTGATGATCGATGGTGTGACGTCGCGGGTTACAACTGAGCAACTATCTGTGTCGAGCGTGGACCTGCAAGTTGGGACGCATCAGCAATCCAACTCACATAGCGCGCACATTCAATTTCCTGATGGTCGTATTTTACCTGCCAACGTGCAGTGGGTCCGCAACGGCCGAATGAAATTGATATTCACAACGCCATTACATCGCGACGATCCCCTGTTGCACCGTGGAACGACTGAAGGTTTTGCGCAATTGCAGCGCTTGGTCAAATTGGATGCACACCCAAACAATCGGTTAAATAACAATAATCTAACATCGATACTTATTGCTGAAGGTTTATTATCTGTTGGCTTCGTACTTGGAGCCACACTGGAGAAACACGGACATAATGTTAAATTGGTGAGCAACGGCTTGTCCGCCGTAGAGGCAGCAGGACGCCATCCCTATGATTTAATGATTATCAACAGCGAGTTACCGCTGATTGATGGATGCGCCGCAATGAAAACAATCCGCAAACTGCCAATACCGCACAGAGATAGTGCTATCATTGCCCTAGCGAACGGGTTCGCAAGTTGTGGCGCGTGGGTGTTCTCAGGCGTTGAGGTTGATCGCTATATATTAATGCCGGTCCGCCCGGCACAATTGATCATGGAAGTCGATGCTGTGCTGTCTGATCGCAGGTTGATGCTGCCTGGTTGAGCAGTGGTCGGTCGATCAGCCGTTAGAACGAACAATTAACCTTAGGTTTAATCAGTTCATTAAAGCAACGTCGTTACAGTTGGTTGAAATCTTGTTGCGGAGTCGATCATGAGTGTCTTGCGTTTGTGCAGTGCCAGAATTGCTGCGGGTTTCATTGCTATGACGATGATGCCAACACTGGCCTCTGCCTGCAGCGAACATGCCACCGGCCACGCGGCATCCAAGTTGCTAGATAAATCGTCGATACCGGCGAGTGCGTTTCGCTACATCGACAAGCCGACCTTGTCAGACCAGACTAACGCTCGGGTGTTGACCACGACTGCTGTGGCAGTCCCAACTCCCCCCGTTGCCCCGCCGCGCTGACGCCACTGCTCGCTAACTCCACCTCTATTCGCGCGACAGCCCCTCTGTGGACTGGTTGCACAATTGCGCCTGTTAACAGCCAGTTGGGCCCAATAATGACTACTAATCTGCGACGTTGGCTTCGTGACTTCACTGTCCAGTTGTGGGCATTAACACTGCTGTTGATCGCGACTTGTGGCGCAGCTCATGCCCACAGCGTGACGGTCGGTTATGTGATTACTGGCCCCAATACGATTACGGTATACTATGGGGCTTATCACGGCACGGTCGCACCGGAAGGGATCGTCGTGCTGACCGGTCCGGTGACGCTGTCGAAAGTTGTCGGTGGCGTGGTCAGAACGAAACCGGCTGGACTGATCGATGGTGTGACCAATTTCTATGCTGGCAGTTGCTCCGGCGGCAGCCTTAGCACCCCGAACGCGTGGGAAAGCGCCACCTTCACGGGCGTTCCCGATGGCTACTATTCCATTCAGTTGACGGGATCGTTCTCGATTAACTGGCAGCCGTGCGACGCCAGCATCAGCTCGGGCTCGACCCAGTTTCTCGTTGACACCACGCCACCCGCGATCAGCAACGTTCCCGCCAACATCACGGTCTATACGGCAGCCAACAGCAGCACGGCCGCCGCCACGTGGTCGCTGCCGAGCGCGACGGACGCTGTTGGTGTCGCAAGCTTCAGCTCGAACGTCGCGTCGGGCACACAGTTCCCCGTCGGCACGACGACCGTCACCTATACGGCGCGCGATGCCGCTGGCAACACCTCGACCGCGAGCTTCACGGTGACCGTGATCGACAACGTGCCGCCGGTAATTGCCAACGTCCCCGCCAACATCACGCTGACGCCTGTGGCGGGCAGCCCAGCCATTGCAACGTGGGCTTTGCCGACCGCGACCGACAACGTCGGCGTCGCCAGCTTGACCTCGGATTTCGCCTCGGGTGCTAGCTTCCCACCCGGCGTGACGACGGTGACCTACACGGCCGTTGATGCCGGCGGCAACCCAACGACGGCGAGCTTCACCGTGACGGTCATCGACACGACTGCGCCGGTGATCGGTTGCCCGGCTAATCAAACCGTGCAGGCAACTGGCACAACCGGCGCCATCGTCACATGGGCGGTGCCGACGGTAACGGACAATTCCGGTCCGGTGACGCCTGTCGGCTCGCATAGCCCGGGTGCGACATTCCCGATTGGCAGCACGACGGTCACGTACACGGCAACAGATCCGAGCGGTAATGCATCGTCGTGCAGTTTCAACATCGTGGTGCAAGATAGCGCCGGGCCGACATTCTCTGGGGTGCCGACAAATATCACCATCGAAGCGACCTCGCCGACCGGTGCCACCTATACGTACGCCTTGCCCACGGCGACCGACGCGGTGACCGGCAGCAGCCCGGTCACGACATCGCTGCCATCCGGTTCGACGTTTCTGTTCACCGGACCGGGACCGACCGCGACAACGGTCACCTTTACAGCGGCCGATACGGCATCGCCGCCCAACACGGCAACCGCACAATTCACCGTGACCGTCGTTGACAGCATCCCGCCGACACTCGCTGGTGTTCCGTCCAACATCGTGATCGAGGCGACCGGACCTAGCGGTGCCGTCGCAACGTACACCCCGGCAACTGTGACCGACATCGCCGATGCAGCGCCGACGCTCACCTACTCGCAAGCGTCCGGCACCAACTTTCCTATCGGCACAACAACGGTGACGGTGACCGGGCGGGACGCCAGCAATAACGTAACGACATCGACGTTTACAGTGACCGTGCGCGATTCGACGCCGCCAACTTTGAGCGGCCTACCCGCGAACGCCACGGCGCTGGCGACCGGGCCAACAGGTGCCGTGGTGACGTATGTGATGCCGACAGGCGTCGATACCACGTCGGCGACACTGGTGACGACATCGCATCCGTCTGGATCGACGTTTCCGGTTGGTGTCACAACGGTCACATTTACTGCGACGGACGCCGCGGGCAACATCACAACCGGTAGCTTTCAAGTCACCGTGATCGACGGGAGTGCGCCGACGTTTGCGAACGTGCCGACGAACATCACGATTGAGGCGACGGGACCGACAGGGGCTGCGGTCAACTATGTGATGCCGACGGCGAACGATGTTGTCGTGGGCCCAAGCCCGGTGACCTCGTCGCATCCTCCTGGCACGATCTTCCCGGTGGGCACCACCACGGTGACGTTCACGACCTCGGACACATCGGCTCCACCCAACACGGCGACGGCGACCTTCCAGGTGATCGTGCGTGACACGACGGCGCCGGTCATTGGTGCTGTGAGCGATGTGACCGCAACGGCTGGAGATTTAACCGGGGCACTCGTGACGTTCCCGATGCCGACGGCAACGGACGTGACTGATCCCGCGCCGACCGTGACGACAAGTCCGGCAGCGGGCACGCTGTTCCCGATTGGCGTGCACACGGTAACAGCAACGGCGACGGATGCGGCCGGCAATCAATCGACGCGGACGTTCACGGTGACGGTGCTGTCGCCCGCACAACTGTCGGTGACGCCCGCCAATGGTCTGGTGTCGCAAGGACCGCAAGGCCAACTGGGTGCGCCGTTCACGCCAACATCACAGGTCTATGTTGTGACCAACAATGGCCAGGTGCGAATGGATTTCACAGTCACTGGCACCCCCGCATGGGCGTCTGCATCACCTGCGAGTGCAACGCTGGCACCGGGTGCAGCGACCAATGTCACGGTGGCATTGACGGCAGCGGCCGACGCGATGCCGATTGGCAGCCACACCGAAGCCATTGCCTTCACCAACGTCACCGGCGGCATTGGGTCGACAACCCGCCCCGTCACACTCAACGTGACAGCCCCGGCGACGCTGGTGATGGGACCCGCGACGACCTTTGTCGCATCCGGTCCACAAGGTGGCGTCGGCGGCTCGTTCACGCCGACGACCACGACCTACACGCTGCAGAACACTGGCTCGTCGCCGATGGACTTTACCGTCAGCGGCCAGCCATCGTGGTTGACCGTATCCTCGTCGAGCGGAACCGTGCCGGCAGGCGGATCCGTGACGATTACGGTCGCGATCAATGCCGGGGCCAATGCGTTACCAATAGGCACGGCCTCGGGGGCGCTGAGCTTCACCAACACCACCAACAATCTCGGCACCACCACGCGGCCGGTATCGCTGATCGTCCAGCAGCCGGCGCGACTGACTGTGATGGCGGCTGATGGACTGGTGGCCTCAGGCAATCAGGGCGGCAGCTTCGCGCCAGCCACTAAAACCTACACGCTGTCGAACACCGGCGGCGCGCCGCTGTCCTTTACGGTGAGTGATGATCGCGGCTGGATGGATGTCGCGGCAGCATCCGGCACGATCCCGGCGGGCGGCTCAACCACTGTGACTGTGTCGGTCAACGCGTTGGCCAACACACTGGCGAGCGGCACGTACAATGGCACGGTCACCTTCACCAACGTCAGCAGCGCGGTCGGCAACACGACGCGCCCGGTCAACCTGACCGTCATTCCCAAGGGGCAAGTGATCTTCAAAGTCACGACAACCGAAGGCGATGGCATCTTCAAGTTCACCTCGCCGACCGCCGCATTGGCGATGTCGCTGGCGACGGTCAACGGCAGTGCCCAGTCCGCGCCGTTGTCGCTCAATGCCGGTGTCTACACGGTCTCCAGCACGCCACCAGACGGTTTCGGTTTCACGTCGATCAGCTGCTCCGATAACGACAGCAGCGGCTCGGCTGCCACGCGGTCAGCGACCATTCAGTTGGCGGCGGCTGAGACGGTGATCTGTACGTTCGCCTCGGCCAACTCACGACAGAAGACGACCGACGTCATCCAAAAATTCATGGCCCGGCGCAACGACCTGCTGCTGAGCAATGGCCCCGATGCTGGTCGGCAGATCGACCGCCTGCTTGAAGCGGGTGAGCACGCCGGTGGTCTGGGGGCCAGTCGCAGCGAGCCGCAACCGCACGGGCTTGGCGCCAGCCGCCTGAGTGGCGAGGCGGCTGGCAGCGTCGGCTCTCCGACGACTGGACGCCCCGGCCTTGGCTCCACGGCACTTGGTGCGCACGCCCTCAACTCAGCGTCGGCAGGTCAAAAGGTTTACGAGGAGCGGGGCCCTTCACGGTCGGCGTCATCGACGTGGGAAACGGCTGCGGCTCCAACCGCCTGGACGGGAGCCAACCAGGACGAGAGCTCGTCGCGTGTGGCATTATCGGGCAGCTTGAGCCAGATGATGCGCATGTCGGCCGAGAGCGAAAAACGTAAAGTCGACAGCGCGCGCGCGACATCTGGTTCGGCGGAACCGGGTTCAGATCGGCTGCCAAGTTCGCGCCCGCTGTACTCGCCGTTCGACTTCTGGTTTCAGGGGCAGTTCACCCGTTTCTCAGACGGTACGGGTAACAACCAAGCCGACGGGCACTTTGGTGTGCTGCACATCGGTGCCGACTACATCTTCAACCCAAAATTCCTGCTCGGTGTGCAAGCGCAGTTCGACACCATGCGGCTGCGCTCAACGTCACAAGCCTACGAAATCGAAGGTAAGGGCTGGATGATTGGCCCGTACACGACCATCCGGCTGTCGGAACACCTATTCCTGCAAGCGCGCGCGGCCGCAGGGCAATCGAGCAACACCGTCAGCCCGTACCTAACCTACACGGATAACTTCGTCACCACGCGCTGGTTAGCGAGTGCGACCCTGGTCGGGCGCTGGCAAGTGGACAAATGGCAGTTCCGGCCTGCCGCATCGGTGTCGTTTATCCAGGACGTCTCGAAAGCCTACGTCGACAGCTTGGGCGTCAACATTCCAAGCGTCAAATCCTCGCTCGGCCAGTTCAAAATCGGGCCGGAAGTCAGCTACCAGCACGTGTTTGAGAGCGGCTGGACGATTGAGCCCCGTGCCGGCCTGCAGGCGATCTGGAACTTCGCCAGTGACGGCAACGGCGCTGATTTTGGTGGCTCCCTGGCGGGCCCCAAAGAAATCCGTGGCCGCGCCGAACTGGGGCTGAAGGTGCAGACGCGTGACGGCGTTGGCGTCGACCTCAGCGGCAGTTACGACGGCATCGGCTCCAAATCGTACCAAGCCCTCAGTGGCAAGGCGACGGTTCGGATCCCGTTAAACTAATTGCATCGGCTGTGGTTGGGCACGCCGTGTTTCGAGAACATCAGGATTAGATAGCTTTCTCCAAGCGCAGGACAAAGCCCACAGTAAACTGATCACAGTACCGAGGTTGGTATCGCGACGGTTCTGAAATAGAACAACGATTCAAGTTGCGTAAAAAAAATATGCAACCTAGAGTTCTGGCATCATCGTTGAGTCAGCGTCGGTTATCGTGCTTCGTCAGTGGCGGACGCGATTTGAGCATTGGAAACATCATGTACTCGATCTTGCGTACCAGTCCACAAGCAATGCTTACTGCAGCCAGGTCCTACTTTAGTCGCGCATTGGTTGAAGAACATCGTTGCTTCCCGCCAGAACAAGGTCACTGGCAGTCCGTCGCTCGGCAGCATGATATTGCCTTTGACTATCGTTGCCCTGAGTGCGGTCAACAATGGCATGAGGCCGATTCCGAAGATTAGCGAGCCGATAAGCTAGAGGCGACGATTTAAGGTTGCTCGGGCAACAGTGTGCTGAGCAGGGTTCTCGGAGGTCAGCACGTGAACCAGTGTGCCGCTGCGGTCGAAGCCTCACAGACGACTCAGAGACAACTGGCCGAAACGGATCGTGGTCTTGTCTGAGTGGCCGCAATGGTCGCTCCGCTCAGGCGATGTGTTGGCGAGATAAAAGCGATGCATAACCTTCTCCGCGATGCCCTTATCCGTGTTGAAACCGGTTACGGCATTGAGTGGTTATCTCTGCCCGGTGTGCTGGCTGCGTTAGTGGCCGACCGCATTGAGAGCTTTCCAGCGTTGCGGGCCCATCAAGCCCCAGCGTGGCACATGTTCCTGACCCAGCTTGGGGCGATAGCCCTGCACCGGGCAGGGCGGGTCGAGCCGCCTGCCGATGTCGCAACATGGACGGAAATCATCCAGGCACTAACGCACAGCGATGACCACGGCGAAGAGCCCTGGCAGCTTGTCGTCGCCGACCGGGCGCGCCCGGCGTTTATGCAGCCGCCGGTACCGAACGGCGTCACCCTTGATCGACACTGTGCAACGCCTGACAAACTCGACATGCTGATCACCTCGAAAAATCATGAGATCAAACAGGCCATCGCGCTGTCGGCAGAGGCCGATGACTGGATTTTTGCCATCGTCAGTTTGCAGACCTGCGAGGGGTATGGCGGCCTGGGCAACTACGGTGTTGCGCGCATGAACGGTGGGTCGTCGAGCCGCGCGCTTGTAGGGCTGGTGCCGGTCGGGGGCACCGCACGCGCCCCTGGCGTGCGAGCGGGTCGACGATTTACGCGCGATGTCAGACAGCTAATCGTGCGCCGCGCCGCGCTACTTGAGACGTCGCCGGTGCACTATTGCCCTGCAACCGGATCAGCCCTGTTGTGGACCCTGTCGTGGCGACAGGGTGCTCAGCTCTCCTTGTCGCAACTCGACCCCTACTTTATCGAAGCTTGCCGTCGCGTACGTTTATCGCGCCACGGCAAGACGTTAAACGCCAGTGTTGGCACATCAAGCGCTGCGCGCATCAATGCGGAAGCTTTCAAGGGGGCCATTGGCGATCCCTGGGCGCCTGTACATGCGTTGCAGAACAAGACACTGACGCTCGGCGAGGACGGGGAATTCAACTACCAGCGCGTGGTCTCGTTGATGTTCTCCAACGACTGGACCCCGCCCGTTCTCGCAACACTCGGGCCCACCGAACACAGCGCTGCGACCGACTGGGTGCTGGTCTTCCAGGCGTTCGCACGCGGCAACAGCAAGACCAATGGCTTCAAGGAGCGCATCGTGCCGTTGACGGGACGGGCGGCCAACAGCATCGGGCCGCACGGTCAGGCGTTGCACGTCTTGGCCCAGCAGCAGATAGACGAGATCGACAGGGTGAGTGTGATCTTGCGCGGGGCGATCACACTGGCGGCGGCCGGCGGCGACACGACCAAGGTGTCGCTCCGGCACCGTGTTCGTGCTCAGCCTGCCGGGCAGCGTCTCGAGGCGGCCGTTGACCGAATGTTCTTCGATGCGCTCTGGCAGCGTTTGGCTGCGGAACACAGTGGTCAAGACGCCGTCGCGGCGGCGCGTGTGCACTTCGTCAAGCAGCTGGTTGGCATAGCCCAAGCCCTCTTGATCGAGGCGTTGGACGGACTGTCATGCAGCGCCGTCCAGCGTCCGCGCGCCACTGTCAGCGCAGTCAGTCGTTTCTCGTCCGCCCTCCGATACGCGGACCTCGGCCTCCCTGAGTCGTTCTTCCGCAGATCCGGGATCCCTGCCATTGTGGAGACTGACGCCGATGCCGCCTGACGCGATGCAGCCATGGGCCCGTATTCCTGACACGGTGTTCCAGATTGGCCAAACCCTGGCAGACCTGGACCCGGGACCGCTCGCGGCATTGCGCCGTGGGGTCGGGTGGGGCGCGCAGCCCTCATATTACTGGCGACTAGCGGCCCGTCACACAATCATCCGGTCGAACGAGGACGCTTGGTTGCAGATTATCCGCATCATGGCCCTGCTCACCGATACCGGGTATCGAGCCGATAAAGCGTCGCCACATACTGGCAAGTCAGCGGCCAACCATTGGCGCGGGTTTGGCACGGCCCTGTGCGACGGTGGCGACTGGCAGTGGGGCGTTCGCCGGGTTGATCGACACCCGCTGCTATCGGAGTTGCGGTTTGCCCGTCTGCTTGCCGCCACCGGTGATCGACGCGCTGAGCTGATGGAGCATGCAGCACGGGCGCTCGCGGCCAAGAGGGTGCCAGGCAGTGGCGGAGTCGATTGCTCAGACGTTGCGCATTTTCTGCTCCGTCCTGATGATCCCGAACCAGGCCGGTGCCTCGCCCGCAGTTACTATAGCCGCCTGATGCGCGGCGTGGTCCCTGACCAGCCAACTGACACATCCGCCCCGGGAGACGACGAATGACCGCTGCCCGCTTTCTGCAGATCCACACGCTTCACTCGTATGCCGCAGTGCTGCTAAACCGCGATGATAGTGGCCTAGCAAAACGCCTGCCGTATGGTGGCTCAATGCGGACGCGTATCTCCAGCCAATGCCTAAAGCGTCACTGGCGACTGGCGGATGATCCACACGCGCTGTCGCGGATCGCGGGTGCCACAGATGCGTTCCGCTCACGCGAGTTGGTGACGCTTAAGATCATTGCACCGCTCAAAGGTACGGTGTCGGACGCGACGATCATGGTTCTTGATGAGTTGTTTCAGACCACCGTCTACGGTGACAAGGGCACGACTAAAAAAGGCCGCCCGACGCTGTTGTTCGGCGAGCCTGAGATCAATTGGCTGGCTGCACAAGCCCAAGACCTAGCTCCGAAAATTGAGGCCGCGATCCACGGACCGGACGGCACGGCACGGTCAGACGGCAAGGCGAAGACGGTGGCACTGGCCGAACGTCAAAAACAGGCTGTCGCAGTGACCAAGCCTTGGAAAGACGCTTATGCCAATAACATCAAGGCAATGCGAGAGGCCATCATTCTACCTGCTGGGCTGACATCGGCGCTGTTCGGGCGCATGGTGACATCGGATCGGACGGCCAACATTGAGGCCCCTATCCACGTGGCACACGCCTTCACCGTTCACCCCGAAGAGACCGAGTCTGATTACTTCACCGCTGTTGATGATCTCAAGTGCGACGAGGACGATCCTGGTGTTGACACGATCCAGGAAACCGAACTGACGTCCGGCTTGTTCTATGGCTATGTCGTGGTCGACGTGCGGGGCCTTATCAGCAACTGCGGCGGCGACAAAGGTCTCGCGGCTGCGGCGGTGCAGAGTTTGATCTATTTGATCGCCGAGGTGTCGCCGGGTGCGAAGCGCGGATCGACAGCGCCCTATGGCCGCGCGGAGATGGTGCTGATCGAAGCCGGTGACCGCCAGCCACGCAGCCTCTCAGCGGCCTATCGGGGTAGACTTCGGCCCGACTTATCATCGGCGATGGCAGCAACCGCCAAGCATCTGGGCGACCTGGACCGGCATTACGAAACGGGCGAACGCCGCCGCGTTCTCTCGCTGTCACCCGAGGACTTGCCCAACGCCCCACGCGGCTCACTGCGCGAGCTGACCGAATGGGCCAAAACTGCCGTATTGACGGGAGCTGCGATGTGACTACAGCTCCTCCCGTGACACGGCGCTGGCTAATTCTGCGGCTGGAAGCGCCGCTCCTGTCGTTCGGCGCGGTGGCAATCGACCATGGCGGCGTCATCTGGGAGTTTCCGGCGCTGTCGATGCTGACTGGCCTATGCGCCAACGCGCTTGGCTGGCAACGTGGGGACGCAGTTGCGCATCAGGCGCTGCAAGACCGGCTGGTGTTTGCGGCCCGGCGTGAGCATGAGCCGGATGTGGGCACACTCCGCGATCCTCAAAATGCGAAGCTCGAAAAAAACGATCGGGGATGGACGACCCGAGGCACACCCGAGGGCCGTGATGGCGCCACCTACGGTGCCCCGCACCGCCGCTATCGCGACTATCATGCCGATGCGTTGCTGGCTGTCGTCGTGACCCTGCGGGAGCCAGACGACCATGGCGGTCCAGCGCCCTCCCTCGATGATCTCGCCCACGCCCTAGATCGCCCGGCGCGACCGCTGTTTGTCGGTCGCAAGCCTTGCCTGCCATCGTCCCCGATCCGGGAGCGTCTAGGGGACGGCACGACGTTCCTGCAGGCGACGACGGCGCACACGGCTCTCACTCTGTTGCCGCGGCTGCGACCCGGCAACGAGGCTTCAGAGCACAATCCTGCCGTCACGTTGCGCGCGCTGTGGCCAGCCGACGAAGGTCCGACAGCCGGTCCCGAGGTTGACCGCACAGTGCAGTTGGCTGATCGGCGCAACTGGATCTCCGGCCTTCATGGCGGGACCCGCTATGTCGTCGAGGGGTGGATCGCGTCACCAGCAAGCGACACCGCCCGATGATTGCACTCCACATGCTGCATGTGCCGATCGATTTGAGTGCTTTGGCACGTTATGCGAACGAGCGCAGCTGGACAAGGCATGGGCGCCGTGGTCGTGACTCTGATGCCGGGTTCGATCAAGGCCGCGCGCTGCATCATGTGCTTGACGAGTCCTTTGGGCCTGGGCGGCTCCGTCCGTTTCGGCTGATGGCCGCACGCGGCAAACCATTCGGCTCGATCTATGCCTACACGACGTCGCCAAAGGACGACCTGCTCGACGCGTTCGGCGCATCGGCTCCGCCCGAATGTGCCAAGATTCTCAGCATTGACAGTCTGGCCACGAAATCGATGCCAGACCGGTGGGTTGTTGGCCGTCGCCTCGGCTTTGATGTGCGGGTCCGCACCGTCGTTCGCATCAAGACGCCACTGCCCAATCCGCGCGATGCCGACAAACCTTACAAGGTGGGCGCCGAACTCGACGCCTTCTTCGTTGAGGCGCAGCGCACCTATCCTGGTCGTCGCCCCCAAACGGTCGACGGCGTCTATGCTTCATCGGGGATGCTCGACGCCGGGCGCACCCGGGCGGCGGTCTACTGTGACTGGCTGGCCGCGCGGTTCAACGGCGCGGCCAGTCTTGATCGCGAGCGCACAGTCATGCGGGGGTTCGAGCGGTCCCGCTTGGCGCGGAACGGCAGCAGCAGCGAAGGTCCCGACGTTGTAGTCCACGGTGAACTGATCATAGCCGACGCTGTTGCCTTTGTCAGCCTGCTGGCTGGCGGCGTCGGGAGGCACAAAGCCTATGGCTACGGTATGCTCTTGCTGCGGCACCCTGGCGGCCCCAAGGACGACTGATGATGCCGACAGAGCCAGGTCGTCGCCCAGTGTTAAGACTGGTTTCAAGTGCTGCGAAACAATTGCGGTCTTCGAAAAACCTACACTCGCCTCGCGCCCAAATCACTGTCAGACACAACTGGTGCTCAGCACATAACAGATTCTGATGCTAACTGTTGATAAGTTGATTTTATTACTAGCAATCACACGAGGCACTGGGCCAAACCCGGGAGCATTGAAACCGACCTTTTGGGCACAACAGCGATGAGACACCTTCGTGCTGACGAAACTGCTTCAGAGATCAGTTCTCTCTACGTGGGATTTTTGACTACCGCACCAACAGTGACGAGCAAGCCACGCTCGACTCAAGATGCTGATAGTAAATACTATTTTCTGCAGCGGCCAGTTGATGTCGCGCTGGCAGCTGTTTTACTTATCGTCTCGTTACCGCTCATGGCAATCGTGAAAGTTCTAGTGAGTTTAACGTTTAATGCTCCTGCAATTGAGTGGCGGCTAAGCGGCCAATCTGAGAGCAGGACATACCGGCAGTATCGGTTTAGAGTGGTAGGACAGCCGCGGAATCGGAGAGGTCAGCCGCTTACTGACACGCAAAGGGCAGCATGGTTCTCTCGACCATTGCACATTAGCGGTTTAGCTGAGCTTCCGTATTTGTTTAACGTTCTCAGAGGTGATTTAAGTTTGTTCCGGGGCCACAGGTGTACGCTCACGTCCTGAAGGAATTCCTCAACACCACATGCTTTGTGTCTCGCATAGAACGGAATAGTATAACATCCCCTGAGGCCAAAGAAGGCTCGTTGCTCGCGGGCGAAGTTGGCTCCAACGTCCATTCGCGCGCGCGCCCCCCGACCAGCGTTATTCTCATCTGGTAACTATCAGACAGCGCCCGACTTATCCACGCCAAAGCCTCCGATAACGTTTCGCAATCCTCTTCGAGTTCACCGAACATGACGCGGAATCGACCGTTGTTCTGACTTAAATCAATTGCGAACCCCTGCTTGCCAAGTGGAGGTATTGACAGTAGCCAGTCTGCTTGGTCCCCGACCTCTTGCAAAAACTGCAGAATATTGACTTCCAGTAAGCGTCGCGCCTCGGCAGCCGACGGTGCGCTTAAAAACGCCGCAAGTGATACATTGTGAACAGCCGTCCAACCGTCTTGATCCGAAATCTTAAAAAATCGAATGCTGTTAAACGCGTCGTTCACACGCTTGCTGAACTCTTGCGTCTGAACAGGTAAACTCGAAACAATAGTCAGCATTTTACGCACCAATGTTACTGCAGAAACCCGACGAATGTTACTGTCAAGCCTACTGATAGATTTCTCTGTTGACAAGTATGTGTCAGCTAATTTTGAGAATAAGAAAATTGTTCTACCCAGGGTTGATCGAGCCGGTACTACCGTCTTCAACCCGGGGGGGGGGGAGAAAAATCATTTCCGGACTCTTGGGTTTACGGCGATGGGTTGGCCGACAGACGTTTCGGTCGTAACTTCACATGTCTCGTGCGCAACGAGTTGATCCGCCTGTGTTCAGGCAACGGAGATATGGACCAGCCGCGTTTGCGACGTATATCCGCTGGATTGTCGAACCGCTCAGCTAAGGCCGTAGAGTACACGTCGATCCCATCCGTCCACCTATGAAACCTAACCTTCAGAACATTGGCATTGAGTGAGCAAGTCCGCAGCGCGTTTGGTAGGGTCAAACGCGCTGCGGCGTGGTTGAGCAGTAGACAGGCAAATGCCGGCTAACTAAACGATAACGACATGCTTGACGTCTGATTGAGCAATCCGCGAAAATAGCTGGACTGAGCATGAGTTGCCCGCCGACAGTCCGCCGATAGATCAGCACAGCCCGAGTGCAGCGCAACGAATGTGCACCAAACGCGGCCGGATCGAGACCGATGCTAGCCACCCATGCTCCGACTAGCGGATCGGTACAGTTGCGGTCGCGATTAATGCCGGGACCAATGCGATACCGATAGACACCGCCACGGCGGCCACGGGCGCTGGCCTTCATCACCACGACGCGGACTGTGTCGGTGATCGTCCAGCAAGCTGCACGGCTGACCGTCGTGACAGCTGATGGACTGGTGATCGGTGGCAATCAGGGGGGAGGCAGTTTCGCACCAGCCGCACAAACCTAAACGCTGTCGAACACCGGCGATGCTCTGCTATCATTTCCGGTCAGTGATGATTGCGGCTGGATGAATGTCGCCGCAGCATTCGGCACGGTTCCGGGTCGCTCGACCACCGTGACTGTCGACGCGGTGGCAAACACACTGGCGAGCGGCACACGCAATGACAGGGTCACGAGATAATTCGCGGATGCGTTGAGGCTCGGACTGTTGACGCCCAAACTTGCGCGTCTCTCGGTGCCAGGCAATTGAAACTCGCGGCTTGCCACGACCAATACGGTCCGGCGGACAGCGCTACGATCTGTTGTGGCGTTGGACTTCGGACTGGACGTCGAATTTGGCCGAGGCTTGCCTTGTGTTCCTGGCCTGCGTGTGCGAACACTTAGTGGCGGTGATGGACTTGCCACGGTTATTCACCCCTTGATCTGTACTCCCCCACGCCTGTGGGGATCGACCCAATTGAGGCGCGTCAAGCGTAATCGATCTCTTGGCTCCCCCACATCCGTGGGGAACAACCTCCTTGAGCACTCTAAGCGCCTCCATCGCATGCCCCTCATCCTCACTTTAGAGGATAGCCCCCCCAGGCCAAGACCGACCTTCACGCATCGTTTGCTCGTAGCGTCGCACTCAAACTGACTGCCCGATGATGGAGGCCGCTCCGCTGGCCGGGGCAAACTGATACTTGTGCAGCTCGACCAGGGCCGTCTGGTCCGTCATCGGCGCGGTACATCAGGCGATGATATATGGCCATAGTCGGCGAAAAGTAAACTTAGTTGTGCATGCTTCTCGCTGCAACCTTGACGCTAATTACTCGTCACCTCTATAGCCATCTGACACCGAAACATCAGGTCGACACCGTGTGTGTCGTGGCGGTGATAGGCAAAGGACAGCACATGCCAACCGCCAATCTCAAAAAACAGTCCCGCTACCGGATGCGGCACAAGAGAGGACGGGTGACGACAGCGGTTGCTGACCAACGAGAAGCCAACAAGATCGCCCGGTTCCAACCACTGAGTGTCTTGGACATCGCGTTTATCAACGCTCTCGCTCACGCTGCCGCGGCAGAAGCCGACTTAATCGATCCGCAAATGCCATAATGATGTCGCGCCTTCGTCGGTGTGGAATAGAGTATCTATCGGCAAGGCTCTGTTTTGACTTGATGTTGGTGCATGGACATTCCGGGCGGAGTGCGCGGGGGATGTGATGGCAGACGACACCTACCAGAGACTGCAGGCGCTGATCGCGATGATGTCTCCGGCGCAACTCGACGCGCTGGAGCAAGCGATCCGGGAACGTCGCGGCGGTGGATTACCTCCGGTTAAAAAGGCAATCGATGCCGTGTCGCCGACGGGCGGCCCAATCGAAACCATCGAAGCTGCCTTCCTGACCGATCCATTATGCCCCCACTGCCAGTCGAAAAAGCTGCAGAAAGGGGTCTGCGAATAAGTTGCAGCGTTACCGCTGCCGGGCATGTAACAAAACGTTCAACGCATTGACCGGCACGCCGCTGGCGCAGTGACACAAGCGGGAGTTGTGGCAGCAGCACACCCAGGCCTTGATCGACGGGCTCAGCTTGCGCAAGACCGGTGGCCGGATCGGCGTCAGTCTGCAGACCGCGTTCCGTTGGCGCCATCGCTTTCTAAAGGCACCCAAGACGCTGAAAGCAAAGGAACTAAAAGGCGTTGTTGCAGCCGACGAGACCTTCTTCCTCTACTCGGAAAAGGGCAAGCGCAAGCTGGCCCGAAGACCCAGGAAACGTGGCGGCAAGGCCGCGAAATGCGGACTCTCGGCCGAGCAGGTTTCCGTTCTGGTTGCGCGCGACCGGACCAAGGCCACCACCGATCAGATGATCCTGCCAGACCGCTCCGAGAAGTCCGTCACCGCCGTGCTCAAGCCGGTCGTGGCGCAGGATGCTGTGCTGGTGACCGACGGCGATACGGCCTTCGGCGCTTTCGCCGACAATGCCCGGATTCTCCACATCGGCCTGGTCGCCAGCAAAGGCGAGTATGCTCACGAAGATTACCGCTTCCAGAACGTGAACGCCTACACCAGCGGCCTGAAGCGCTGGATGACCCGTTTCAACGGCGTCGCCACCAAGTACCTCGACACCTACCTCGGCTGGAACCGACTGAACGACCGTGACGGCAGCACGCTCACCGCGAAATCTCGGCTCACCGCATCCCTGGGTTAGGTCTCAACACTGGTTGGAAACAGAGCCATCGGCAAAGAAGCAGTGCAAAGATAAAATGTCGCTACCCACACCATCTGACTTAGCAGCTGGACGCACAGCCGAACGTCAGGCGGCATCGCTAACGAGACATGTTTAAAGCATCTAATCTTGGCCCCGAGCACGCTCGCCGTGCAATGCTCAGACACATCGTCGGCGATGCCGCGATCGTGACCTTCATCGCCGTTTGTTCGTTGATTGGCTGGCGTGACAAAGACCGGCCTCGCTCACGCCCGTGTGCGACCGCAACAGTGCATTGGCTTGCTGCCTGTCTGGGGCAAAGCTGCGCTGGACTGACAGCGTAAAGTGCAGTCGACATCATTGTCGGCAGGCCTGAACCGGATTGTGCGGCTCCTGTCGTCAAATCGTCGTCACGCTCACAGCTGACTACGTTAATCGATATAGCCGTCGCCATCATACTGCCGACAGCCGCACGCCGTGATGGTGTCCACGGGGTTCCATCCGCCAGCGCTGAAATCGGGGGGCATTGGACCCGCAGCAGAGATCCGCAAGTTGGCGCCGTGCTGGCCGTCGGTGGGGATCGCTGACATGTTCAAAGCATATGGCAAACTTCACAAACAGCCAAATAAATAACATATTGTAAGATTTCAGAAATACTTACTTGTTACCTTTGGTTGCAATTTACACGTTATAGTTGCAATTTATGGAACATGTTCATGTCAACAGACTCAACCTCGCGTGCAGCAGCAAGACTTAGGTGGATGGGCTCCCAACTCGCTAGAGCAGCTAACGCCGTCACCCGACAACGCGGCCTAACCCTCCGACACATGTCCAAGTTCGCGATCCGCTCGCTCCGGCCACTGCAGCACATGTCGGTACTGTTTGCTGTGCCCCTCATTCTGGTGATCTGGGCGGCTGCACTCAGCCATATTGACAACGAGCGTGCCGCAGCGCGTCGCGCCGCCAGTGATGACGCGGCAGCACTGGCGCGCGTTCTCGAAGAGAACGTCGTCCGGACCGTCAGTGAAATCGACCGAGCGCTGATGTTCCTGCGCGCCAATTTTGAGCGGGACAACGCCAGTGGCGCTGCCAATTATAAAACAGCGTGGCTGACGCGACTGCGCGACGCTCATCTAATCAGTGATCTAATGCTGCAGACCGCCGTCATTGATGCCGACGGCCAACTGATTGCCACCACGACATCGCAGCAGCCGAGCGCACCAATTAGCCTCGCGGATCGCCCGCACTTTCGGGTTCACGCGGAAAACTTGCAGCGTGATCAGCTCTATATATCGCCCCCTGTACTGGGCCGCGCTTCGGGCAAATGGTCGGTACAGATCACCCGGCGTATTAACAAACCCGATGGTACATTTGGCGGGGTGCTCGTTGCATCTCTCGATCCCAAGCAGCTGAGCCGCTTGCATGACGCCGTCGACGTCGGATTGGAAGGGGCCGTCGCGATTGTCGGGATAGACGGGATTGTGCGGGTTGGCAGTGGCAAGAACGCTCCGTCGATGGGCGACAACTTGTCGGACAGCCCAACGTTTAGGTCGCTCCGCGAAGCGCCCCAGGGGAGTTATCTGCGGCCGACCGTGGCAGCACGATCGTCGAGCTTTGCTGCGCAACTTGACGCGGCAGACGGACGGTCAGCATCGCTAGGTATGCCAGAGATCATCAGCGACCAGCCGAGCGCCCGTATCGTATCGTTTCGACGGGTCCGTGATCTGCCGCTGGTCGTCATTGTGTCCGCCACCGACCGCTTGGCCGATAGCTCATATATGCGCAATGGTCGGCTTTATTTGCTAATCGCAGCCATACTGAGCATCGTCACAGTGGTGGCAATGGTTCTGGGACTTCGCCATGAGGCGCATCTCCAGGACATCCGTTATGACCTCCGGCGTAGTGAAGCCCGGGCGTCGGCAAAATCCAAGGCACTCGAACTCACATTTAATCACATGAACCAGGGGATCATGATGATCGATGCGCAGGGCGTCGTGGGCTTCATGAATCATCAGGCCGCCCGCCTACTTGACTTGCCGGAAGTCTTTGTCACCGCTTATCTGGAGTACGCTGATATCATTACCTACCTGAAAGCGAAGAACGATTTCGACAGCCCGACGGGCAACATCGACCCGCAACTACTCAGTTACATTGAGAATTCGCCTGAGCAGAAAATCCTGCCGCTCTACGAACGAGTGCGGCCTAACGGACTCGTGATCGAGGTACGCAACGAGACACTGCCGGATGGTGGCTTCGTACGGACCATCACCGACGTGTCACAGCGCCACCGCGCGGCGGCTCAGATTTCACATTTAGCGCGCCACGACGTGCTGACCAATCTCGCCAATCGCCGCCAATTCCAGGAGCATCTGGAGCAGGCTCAGCGTGGCCTCAGCCAAGGCGCCGCCTTCGCTGTATTGAGCATTGATCTCGACCGGTTCAAACCGATCAACGACACGCTCGGCCACCCGATTGGCGACAAGCTCTTGCAAGCTGTTGCGCAACGCCTGTGCACGACCGTGCGGGATAGCGACGTGGTCGCTCGCATGGGTGGCGATGAATTCTCGATTATTCAGCGCCAAATCATTCGGCAAGAGCAGGCCGGGTCACTGGCTCAACGGCTCATTCACGTGATGGCCAAACCATTCGACATTGAGGGCCACATGATCGATATGGCAGCCAGCATAGGCATTGTCTTTGCAAGCGCACTTGACATCCGCCTCGACGACATTGCCAAAGCCGCTGACCTTGCGCTTTACAGCGCTAAGTCGAGCGGGCGCGGCACGTATCGGTTCTTTGAACCTGAAATGTATGACGCCGCTGTCAAACGTCGGACGCTGGAGTTAGACCTTCGGGAGGCACTCAAGACCGATCAATTCTGCCTCTACTATCAGCCGATCCAGGATTTCAGCCTCGGCACGGTTACGGGATTCGAGGCGTTACTGCGCTGGCAGCACCCGGAACGCGGTCTGGTGTCACCCGGAGAGTTTATTCCCGTCGCAGAAGAGATGGGTCTTATCGTTCAGATTGGTGCTTGGGTGCTAGAAACTGCGGCTAAGGAAGCCAGCCGTTGGCCCGAATCGGTCCGCGTGTCCGTCAACCTGTCGGCTGTCCAATTCCGCAATCCCGGCCTGATCGCCACAGTCCGAACCGCATTGAACCACGCGGGACTCGCACCATCCCGGCTCGAGCTCGAGATCACAGAATCAATGCTGATGACGAAAGATCAGTCAACACTGAAACAATTGCATGAGTTGCGGGCGATAGGCGTCCGCATCTCGATGGACGACTTTGGCACGGGCTATTCGTCACTGAGCTATCTGCTGAGCTTCCCGTTCGACAAGATCAAGATTGATCGTACATTCATTGCTGAGCTCGATCGTCGCAAAGGCTCGGCTGCGATCATCCGCGCAACGGCAGATCTAGCTAAAAGTCTCGGGATCACCACGACAGCCGAGGGCGTCGAAACGCGCGAGCAGTTTGACCAGCTGAAAGACCTCGGCTGCACCGAAGCACAGGGCTACTTGTTATCTCGGCCTCGACCGGCTGAGGATATCCCGGCCATGCTGCTGGCGCTGATCAGCACCAGTCATCAGATGAACCTGGATTGCCAACACGGGCAGCGAGACCTCGCGCAGGTTGGTTGACAACCGATAGCCCTGTGCAAGGAGTCGGCTTCAGATGTGTCAGAACCAGCCTGCGGCAGGCCGATACAGGCCTCACAGAAGATAGCGTCGACACGGCATATTGAGCAGCGTCGGCGAGGTGCTCTTCAGGCGTGGCCGCGCGTGGGCGGCCATGTTTCCGCCACAGCTGATGGCGAGGAACCTACGGCCAAGCCGCCGATGGTCTCACCCTGTCGACCTACCGTCGACGGATTGACCAGGGCGAGCTCACGTTGAGGCGCTCAAGCCGAAGCCGATGGATGATGCGCCGCTTCACGGTGACTGCTAGCGACCGCCGTGACGTTCCTCAGGCTTGTCAGATTTTTCCTCTGAACGCATCCCGTTAGTCACATTCGCGGAAGTACGTGTTTGTCTTCCGGCACATGGTCGCGACGGTTATCGCACGGCTATTCAGCCGTCGGAATGCGGATTCCGGCCTGGTCGCCTGACACTCTGACAAGTCCTCCGCTGACGCAAAGGTCCAGGTTCCCACGGTCCGCAAACATCACCTTGCTGGGAGCTCGATTCCGCACCCTTTCTGACTGCGCTCAATAACTTCAACAAGCGGTCGCCTGAGCGGCGACGGTGCCAACTCCTATCAGCTCGCAGATAACAAGCATGGGATGGCTCAGCAGGCAGACTGATGGGTAACGCGGGTCGCTGCATTAATCAGTTAACGTCTCAGACAGCTGGTTCCAGCAGCGGTTCCGGATTCACTGATCAGTGACGACATCAGAAGGTTGCAACCAACTTCAGGTGCAGGTCGCGGGCTGACGTGTTTGAATAAAAAAATACAACTTTGAATTGAAATTTACCGAACCGCAACCGCGATGTGTTGATGATTGGCATGACTAAAAACACATGGGGGATCAATGCAAAAATCAAACGCGGCAAAGATCGTCAAGTTCGTTGCTCTTGGACTGCTCACCGGATGCTCGCAAGTTTCAACGGTTCGGCAACAACCGACACCGTCGCAATGGAGCGGATCGTGTGATGAGATCGCTCGAACGTATGAACGCGCGGCTGAGGACGGTCACCATTTACCGAAGTGCATGGCCGTGGCATTGAAAGTTGAGCGGCTACTGTTCAGCCGCGTTAACATTTCCCCGCCTGCACTGCTTCAGTGTCAGATGATTGGAGGACTTGATCAATGGCTCGCACGCAGCGTGATCCCGGCCGCACGGCTTTACCTCGGTGAACAACTGACGGAAATTTACTCGCTCGGCTCATTTGCTTGCAGATCGATTAAGGGGATCGTGCCCAGTCGGCTATCAGAGCACGGCTTTGCCAATGCCATCGATTTAAAGGGCTTTCGGTTTGCCAGCGGAATGACCGTTGACGTCACCACCGGTTGGCAGAGCCGCGACCTCCGCGTCCGCGCGTTCATGCGGTCCATCCATCGCTCCGCGTGCCGCTACTTCACCACCGTGCTCGGACCAGACGCCAATGCGCGGCACAGAGACCATTTTCATCTCGATCTGACTAATCGAGGAACCGATGGCATTGATCGCATTTGCCAATGAAGAGATCAAACACCGGAAACATAACCAGTGCATCGCTAATCAACCCGTCGCAGGGTTCGTCGTTAAAGTACTGACAGAGCCCGCGAAGAAGCGGACTAATGTTTGCCCATGCCAGGAAGGGGTTTTGATCAAGACGGCAGCGGTCACCACGGCATGCAGTTGAAATTCGCATTCGCGCTTTGCTAAAGCGGGTCCTGTCGTTTTCAGACGACAACCATAAATGACGCGTCGCCATCGTCGAAACTGCCAGTCGCGGCCACGACTACGTCTCGCTGTTCGTGACACTGACGCCCGCCGCGTGCTGTTCGTCGCCGACAGCCAAGACGCCAATACCGTCGCGGCGTTTTCGGCTGATCTTGAGGCGCACGGCGACCACGCAGCGAACATCAAAGAGGTCTGCATCGACATGAGTGTCGGCTTCATCAAAGGCGTTGACCATAATCTCACCGAGGCCGAGATCACCTTCGACAAATTCAACGCCGTCAAATTGGCCGCAGATGCCGTCGACGACGTGCGTCGCCAGGAAGCCAAAAGCCGCCCCGAACTCAAGCGCAGCCGCTATCTCTGGCTCAAGAACGATAGCAATCTGTCGGCGGAGGGACGGGCAAACTTGGCGGCGTTGACCAAGTTGCACCTAATATAGCGCGACAATCTGGGTGAGAGCGGCGCGTCAATCAGGTTGAGACGAGGCGGCCGAGTGGGATCATGATTGACGCTGGCGGCGCCGGTTGCAAGCATTTTGATTGACACCGGGCGCAATTTTAGCGGCTTAGCGCGGTCGTTGATTGCGCAGTTTGTAGACCGTGGCCCGACCGAGCCAGACTTGGTGCGCCGCTTTTGTCGGCGATAGGCCGGCGTCGATCAGTTTGATGGCGGCGTCGCGCTTATCGGGATCGACTGGCGGTCGGCTTGGCCTGCGCCCTCTGGCTTTGGCTGCCGCAAGACCGTCACGGGTCCGCTCGCCGATCAGGTGCCGCTCGAAATGGGCGATGGCGCCCAAAAAAACACGGCGCGACCCAAGATCCATGATGTGGTCGATGCGCTTGGCAATCCCGTTGCGATCCCGCTGACGGCGGGGCAAGTCGCCGACATCACGCAGGCCGAGCCCCTGCTCGCCGGGCTCGAACCGAGGCTGTCGTCGCCGACAAGGGTTATGACGCCGACGCCCTCGTTGAATCGCTCGAAGGGCGTGGGATCGCGCCGGTTATTCCGTCGAAAGCCAACCGCAAAGTGCCCCGGAAGACCGATTTCGCGCTTTATCGCGAACGTAATCTCGTCGAGCGCTTCTTTCAGAAAATCAAGGAATACCGTGGCATCGCCACGAGATACGACAAACTCGCCGAGACATTTCTGGCAGGCGTGCAGCTGGTCTGTGTGCTCATCTGGCTCAACTGACGACAGGCCCTAGTTCAGGCCAAGTCTCAAAAAATGGAAAGCTGTCGTGGTGTTAATCAACATGTGTGCTAACGTTGGTGTCGGAGTTCGGCTCCAAGCAAAGTTCGACCATCGTGATTGCTTGAATTCACCGGAACAGCGAAGGCTCGCGCCTTCGAATTTGTTTGGCGAAAGTCGGTCGCAGATGCGCGCTGTCATTTTCAGAACCAGTCCGGCTAATCTGTGCGGTGGCCGTGCGGTCGTGCTGGCAAGTATCCTTGGTCTGCTGATGGCAACGCTGGGCTCGCTTACGAGCGCCATTGGGCAGACGACAACGCCCGGTTGCTGGTCTAATGGCACTTGGTATCCAGAAGGCAGCGTGCTGGTGCAGGACCCTCGGCGACGCATTGTGATGCCAGGGAACTTTGTCTGTCGGAATGGCAAATGGGTGCTGGAGACTAGGGGGAGGTGACCTCATTCGCGCTAAGATAGCAGCATCGTGCATTGGTATTGTCGTTTTCGTGGCGGTTCGCGCAAGTGGCGATTGAGACGCGGCGTGGCGTCTGCGATCGCAGTGAGGGCGAGTGGAGGTATGATGGCGTAGAGCAGCGCCTCGCTCAACAGGCGGGCTGTGCGCCACAAGCCGGGCCGGGCGCGGGGGCCCAGCGGGGAGAGTCACCGATGGCGCTGAGCTGCGCCTCGGTCAACAGAACCGCGATGAGATGACATAGCACCCAGACCTTGGCGACCTGGGCGCACTTGCCCGGCGGCGGGCGCAGTCCGATCAGGCTCTTCATCCGCTTGAAGGCAATCTCGATGCGCCAGCGCAGCCGATAGAGTTCGATGACCTCGTCGGCCGAGAACGCCGCTGGTGCGAGCGACGTGACAAGGATCACCCACTCCGCCGCGACGAGCGTCTTGGGATTGAGCTTGCTGCCTTTGTTCTTGGAACTCGCACGTGCCTCGGCGACGGCCTTCATGGCCTTGTCCTTCGGCATGCGGATGGCGACGAGCCGCATCGGCAGCGGCTGGGCCTTGTCGCGCGCGAGCCATATGGGTCGATCAATCAAGCCTGTGGTGTCCGCCTGCAATGCGCCAATGATGTCGAGTGGCTGCCCGCTCTCACCGAGCCAGCGCGCGGCTCTCCAGCTCGCCCTGACGATGATGTCGCCGCCTTGCGCCGTCACGTCGGCAAGATCCTCGACGCGGCAGTGGATGCGGTCGCCGATGCGGATCTCACCCGGCACGACCACGATGCGGTTGATCGCCTCCGCACCTTTCTCGTCGCTGATCTGGAACGCGCTCAAACGCTCCGTTGCCAGATCGTACGCGGCGTGAATGCGCCATACCCCGCCGTTCTCGCGCTCGGTCCGGCCCGCCTTGACCACGTTGGTGGCATCGACGATCCTTATCAGGCGGCCTTTCGCCGCCGCGATGCCGGCCGAGGATCGTTCCTCGGCCTGCTGAACCAGGAGCCGCGCCGCGATCCGCTCAAGCCAAGGCACGGCATTGCGCAGCCGTCCGAGCAGCGCCACGTTCGAGATACTGGCTAAGGATAGCCGCAAAAATTACCGCTACACATTCATTTGGCGGCGCGGTTTGATGGTGTAGTTCCAGTCAGGATGGAACGGATCGCCGGTGATGTCG
>JAYSVA010000177.1:0-8908 GCA_043718785.1 Hyphomicrobiaceae bacterium | reverse complement strand
AGCCGACCACCGCGCTCGACGTGACGATCCAGGCGCAGATTCTGCGGCTGCTGGCGGACATCCAGAAAGAGATGGGCGTCGCCCTGCTGCTGATCACGCACGATCTCGGCGTGGTGGCGCGCATCGCCCACCGGGTTAACGTGATGTATGCGGGCTCCATCGTCGAAGCCGGACGAGCGGACGAGCTGTTCGCCAACCCGCGCCACCCCTACACACGCGGCTTGCTGGCCTGCCTGCCGACCCCCGGCGTCACCAAGCCGGGTAGCCGTTTGGGCACCATTCCCGGCGTCGTGCCGTCACTGGTCGGCGGCATCGACGGCTGCGCCTTCCGCGCCCGCTGTAGCGAGGCGGCGAGCGCCTGCGCCAGCCCCATCCCGCACCGGCAGGTCACGTCAATGCTGACCACATCCAGCCACAGCTTCGATTGCGTGCATGAATCCGGGAGGGCGGAATGATGGGTTTAGACGGCGTCCCAAGGGTTGATGATTGTGATGCCCATCCCGGTGAAATCTTTGACGTTCCGGGTCGCAACACTTGCGTTCAGCGCCTTGGCGATACCGGCGATTTGAATATCGATAGCTCGCTCGTTGCGTCCACGGATAGCTTTGATCGCGAACAAAACTCCAGCAGTTTCAGCCGAGCGTGCGTCAAACGGCAAAACCCGGTCGGCAATGAACCGCGACAATGCATGATTGAACCGTCGCTCCAGGTCTCGCTGTTTCCGACCGACGGGAAGTCTGGCAATGCCGTAATGAATTTCGAATATTGCGGGCGTCGGCAGGTGAAATTCTCGCAATTGATGCCGGTCTATCCAGGACTTTATCTCGGCTTCGCCATCAACATACATCAACGCAGAGAACACATTCGTATCGAGAACGATCATTTGTCAAAATCCACAGTTCGCATGCGCGAATTGCGTCGGATATTCTTTAGATGCTTCTCGAATTCGTTCCTAGTTTCTTCATCGTACGGAATTTTTGCCAACTCTCGTGCAAACCTTGTCCCCGCCCCCTCGCCCGTGAGCTCAGCAAGTGGCGCTGGCTCATTCGCAGCCTTATCCAAAATCTCGCGCACTTCGGCTTCCAGGCTGACGCCGCGGGCTTCTGCTCGGCGCTTGAGCCGAACTTTGACATCTTCTGACACGTTCCGGACTAGGATTTGGGCCATCTGTTATACCTCTGATATCATGATATCAAAACGACAAGGTCATCGCAACTTCGGACGCCACTTCGGGGCCGCCGCATGATCCAGCCGCTGATCGAACTGGCCAATATCACGCAGACATTCCGAGTATCGCGCGGGCTGTTTGGGCCGAAGAAGCTGTTGCAGGCGGTGGCGGGCATCGATCTCAACGTCATGCCCGGCGAAGTGCTCGGCATTGTCGGCGAGAGCGGCTCCGGCAAAACGACGCTGGCGCGGATCATGCTCGGCCTGCAAAAACCGACCACCGGCACGATGCGGCTGGATGGGCACGACATCACGTCGATGGCGCGGCCGGACATTGCACGCATCATGCAGCCGGTGTTCCAGGACCCGTATTCGTCGCTCAACCCGCGCCGCCGCATCGTCGATATCGTGCGTTTGCCGCTCGATGTCCAAGGCACCGGCACGGCAGAGCAACGGCAGGCGACGGCGCTGAAAATGCTCGATCAGGTCGGGCTGCCCGCGCGCTATGCGGAGAACTATCCGAGCCAGCTCTCCGGCGGGCAACGGCAACGCGTCGCCATTGCCCGGGCACTCTCGACCAACCCGAAGCTGGTAATCTGCGACGAGCCGACCTCGGCGCTGGACGTCTCGGTGCAGTCGCAAATCCTCAACCTGCTGATGGACCTGCAGCGCGACCTCGGCCTGACCTATGTGCTGATCAGCCATAACCTCGCCGTGGTCGAGCACATCGCCACCCGCGTCGCGGTGATGAACCTCGGCCGCATCGTCGAAATGGGGCCGACGGCTGAGCTGTTCGCCAATCCGCAGCACCCCTACACCCGGGTGCTGCTGTCATCCGTGCTCACGCCGGAACCAGGGCTCGGGCTGCCAATGCTGGCGCCGACCGTTACCTAGTGCACATCACCATGCATCGGGTGGCTCTGATTGGCGGCGGGCTGCGTTTCAGCTGTCTGCACGGCGTCGTTGTTCTGCCAGCCTTGCCACAGCTCGAGCAGCGCGAGCGCTGTGACCAGTCCGCCGAGACCGAAATGCCAGGCCCTGAGTTGCCCGGAACCGGCATAACCAAGCAGCACCGGCAAGGCCATCACCACCACGCCACACGCCAGTTCGAACAGTTCGACCGATCGGTGCGGCTTGACCAGCTCGTACTGCGCCAACGTCAACAGCAGCAGCCCCAACAGCGCCGTGATCAACACAACGCCGGGATCACTAGATTGCCGCGCCATCCATGGCGACAGGATGATCAATATACTCAGCGCGATACCCACCCAGTCTTCCCAGGTGCGATGAGTTTTGAAAAAGCTTGCGCGTCCGCTTGCGGTTTCCATGGCGACGAACTCCTCTGACAGCTTACGACGATGTAAACGCTGCAGAATGATGGACGACGGCATTGCGTGAAACGCCGAAGTGCAGCGCCAGGGACAAAGCTATCATACTAAAGTTTCAAGCGCGATTGATTCCGTAAACAGGACGATTGCATGAACAGATGGCTCAAAGCTCCGGGCTTCTCGCTTCCCCCATTGCGGGGGAAGGGCCGGGGATGGAGGGAGCTGGAGGAACGTGCACAGAAACACCCCCACCTCTCACGCGGCAAAATCCGCAAACTCATTGCCTGTTGCCGCTCATGCCGAAGCGCGTCCTGTCGGGTCTCGCACGGGGGCTCTACCCGACCTCCGGACGTGCGAGGTTCATATGTAGTTCGCTTGGCCGACGACATAGATGCGATCTTCGACACCCGTCACCCCCGGCATGTCACGCACAATTTTGGTGATGGCGGCCTTCAGCTCAATCGCATAGCACGACCCGGTCAGCACTACGGCCCCGCCGGTGACGGCGACATCGACGCTGGCACCGCCAAAATCGATGAGTTGGCGACCGACCAACGCATTGCGGACCTGCCACTCAAGCAGTTTGTCATTCAGTGCCGCACGGGTTTCGGCAGTCTCTTGGAATGCAGGATCGGCGGCAAGTTGCGTCAGGGTTGCGACGCACGTTCTGATGGGCATACTGCCGGTATTCAAAACTATGTTGTAAATCAGCGGGTTTTTCCAATCGAGCCCGAAGAACCCGTGGACGATCCGGCCATGGGCCGCATCGCTCCGCTCAATCTCACGCTGGGCAAGGTTCACATCGTGCAGGTTCAGCCGCTTCATCATCACGGCTTGCCGGAACTCATTTGGTGCGCAGATCCGGACACGGAGCACATGTCGCACGTCTTTGAGCAGTGCTGACGCACCCCAGCCGCGGATGATGATGTTGCCCTTCTGCGCCAACGTCAGGATTTCAAGCGCGGTGTAGCGCGATAGCTTTTGTTTATCGATCTGCCAGCGTTCGAACAGCGTCGCATCACCTTCCAGGTAACGATGCACCGTGCTTTCAGCCATGCCCAGCCGTGCTGCGAGGTCATGCTCCACCATTTCGTGATGAACAACAGTGCACTTCAAAGCTTGCGCAAGTCCCTGCACGACATCCTTGCCAAGCGTACCCATTTCCCGCGTCACAGTGATTACGGCCATGCTAGCCTCCTGGCGCTGCAGTCCCAATCCATGCCCTTCGTTCCAACTTTGCTGTACTTGGCTAAGCCCCCTAAGTTGTGCAAGATTGCTATGCGTTTAACGCACGCCTCCGCGCGGGCGCATGCGTCCAGCGCTGTGGTCGGGTAACCGCCATTCGCTACCGTCTCTTGCCGGTCGGTCAGTTCTGGCGCATCTATCGAATTCAGAATTCCATTCCATCACGCTTGACGAGAGACGACCCATGGACGGCGGCATTCCGAGTACACGCGACCCGAAGACCCTGAACATGCTGCGTGAGCTAGAGCGCAAGGTGCTCTGGCTGTCGTCGTACATGATCCACCACGCCAATCACGAGGTGGACCGTGGCGACGGCCTGAAGGTCGGCGGCCATCAGGCCTCCTCCGCCTCGCTGGCGACGCTGATGACGGCACTGTATTTCCACATCCTCAAGCCGGAGGACCGGGTGGCGGTGAAACCGCATGCCAGCCCGATCTTCCACGCCATCCAGTATCTGCTGGGGCACCAGAATCTCGACAACCTGAAGAACTTCCGTGGTTTTGGCGGCGCACAGAGCTACCCGTCGCGCACCAAAGACGTCGATGATGTCGACTTCTCCACCGGTTCGGTTGGCCTTGGCGTGGCGGCAACGGGCTTCCAAAGCCTGATCCAGGACTATGTGCACGCCAAAGGCTGGTCGAAGGACTGGCCGAAGGGCCGCATGGTGTCGCTGATGGGCGATGCCGAGATCGACGAAGGCAACATCCACGAAGCCTTGCTCGAATACTGGAAGCACGGCCTGACCAACACCTGGTGGGTGGTCGATTATAACCGCCAGAGCCTCGACAGCGTCGTCTCCGACCGGCTGTTCATGAAGGTCGCGGGCCTGTTCGAGAACCTCGGCTGGAAGGTCATCCTGATCAAGTACGGCCGCCTGCTGGAGGCGATATTCCGTGAGCCCGGCGGCCGCGCCATTCAGCGTTGGATCGACGACTGCCCGAACCAGCTGTATTCAGCACTGGTGTTCCAGGGCGGGGCCGCGTTCCGCCAGCAGATGGAGCGGGACCTCGCGTTCACGCCAGATGCCCTCGCCATCGTCCGCCGCCACAACGACAAAGACCTGGTGCGGCTGATGACCAATCTCGGCGGCCACGATCTCGAGACCATTCTCGACGCCTTCGAATCCGCTCCGACCGACCGGCCGGTGTGCTTTATTTCGTACACCATCAAGGGCTTCGGCCTGCCATTCGCCGGCCACAAGGACAACCACGCCGGCCTGATGAACAAGACGCAGATGCAGGAATTCCGTGCCCTGCAGGGCATCAACCAGGGCAGCGAATGGGACCATTACGCCGGGCTCAACGTGCCACCTGCCGAGGTTGATGCGTACTTGGCCAAGGTGCCGTTCAACGCCAAGGGCCGCCGCCGCTTCAACGGCCCGCGCATCGAGGTCGGCGCCCAGCCGGTGATCGAGGCCAAGGGCCTGATGGCGACGCAAAACGGCTTCGGCAAGATCCTCGACGAAATTGCCAAGATCGGCGGGCCGCTGGCGGACCGCATCGTCACGACATCGCCGGATGTCACTGTGTCGACCAACCTTGGGCCGTGGGTCAACCGGCGCGGCCTGTTCTCGATGGCGTCAAAGGAGGACGTGTTCAAGGATCGCGGCCTGATGAGCCCGCAGAAGTGGGAGATGACGCCGAAGGGCCAGCACATCGAACTCGGCATCGCCGAAATGAACCTGTTCCTGACCTTGTCGGCAGCGGGCCTGTCGCACAGCCTGTTCGGCGAGCGGCTGATCCCGATTGGTACGCTGTACGACCCGTTCATTATGCGCGGCTTGGACGCCCTGAACTACGCCTGCTACCAGGACGCCCGCTTCATGGTGGTGGCAACCCCGTCCGGCCTGACCTTGGCCCCGGAAGGTGGCGCGCATCAGTCCATCGCCACACCGCTGATTGGCATGGCGCAGGACGGCCTCGCCGCGTTCGAACCGGCCTACGTCGACGAGCTCGGCGTGATTATGCACTGGGCGTTCGATTACATGCAGCGCGAGGGCAAGAAAGTGGGTGGAGCCAAGCCAAGCTTCGAGAACCGCGATGCCAACGGCGGCTCGGTCTATCTGCGCCTCTCCACCCGGCCCGTCGAGCAGATCAGCCGCCCGATGACCGATCAGCTACGCGCCGATATCGTCAACGGCGGCTACTGGCTGCGCGCACCCGAGGCCGACACCCGCGTCTGCATCGTCGCCATGGGCGCGGTGATGCCGGAAGCCATCCAGGCGGCAGGCCTGTTGGCCGAACGCCAGCGCGGCGTTGGCGTGCTGGCGGTGACGTCGGCCGACCGCCTGTCGGCAGGCTGGCACGCCGCCGACCGCGCCCGCGAGCAAGGCCTTGATGCCCGCGCTCACGTTGAGCAGCTGTTGGCGAAGCTGCCGCGCGACGCGGGCATCATCACGCTATGCGACGCCCATCCGGAGACCCTGTCGTGGATCGGCGGCGTCGCTGGCCACCGTGTTCGCGCCCTGGGTCCGGAGCACTTCGGCCAATCCGGCTCCATCGGCGAGTTGTACGCGCACTACGGCATGGATGCAGGCGCGATTTTGCGCGCTGCGCAGGCCATTACAGGGCAGCGGGCGCGGTTTGACTGAGGGGTGACGATGAGAACACTGAATATTGCAAAAATATTCAGTGTTGCCTCAGATTCCCTCTTGCCAGCGTGACGCTACTATGCTATGTTTTGTGTATGGTCTGAGAGGTGTGAACAACCACTCTCAGAGCATCCCCACACCCAAATTTTGTCCCACGCGCCCGCTGCAGCAGGTGCGTGATTTCTTGCGTCTGGGGCGGCCAGTTGATGTTTTGATTGCTCCTTTGCTTTATATAGCACAACGTGCTACATACAAACACTAGAGGAGCGCCCGTGCTCGTTTACACGACGAAAGCATTTGGCCGATTTCAACGGAAAGAGCGCATCGCAAACGCAGCACTCCGCGATGCAGTGGACCGAGCTGCTAAGGGACTGATCGATGCCGATCTCGGTGGCGGCATTGTCAAACAGCGCGTCGCACGCTTGGGCCAGGGCCGAAGTGGGGGATATCGAACGATCATCGCGTTTCGAGCGGGTGGCCGGGCTGTATTTCTCTTCGGTTTCGCCAAGAACTCGCAGTCCAGTATCGACGATGCGACACTGGCGATGTGGCAGCTAATCGGTGCGGACCTTTTGGCTGCCAACAACAAGACCATCACCAAAGCCATTGCGGATGGCGAATTGATTGAGGTGCCACATGCCTAGGAAACAAACTGAAACCGAACGGATGCGCGCTGAGCTGATCGAGACGGCCCGTGGGCTGCATGCCTCGGGGGTCGTCAAATCAGCGACACTAGACAAGATCACAGCGCGAACTGTTGATCTGGCCGACTTCCCCAAGATCGACCCACCGAGCGGTGCCGAGATCGTCGCGATCCGCGAGCAGGCGAACATGAGTCAGGCCGTGTTCGCCCGATTTTTGAACGTTGGCACCAGCACGCTAAGCCAATGGGAACGCGAAGAAAAACGCCCGCGCGGCACCGCCGCCAGACTACTAGCCATTGTCAAACAGAAGGGTGTGGCGGCGATTGTTTGAAGCGGGAAACCAACACCCGCCAGCGCACTTTCAACCTAAAATCTGATAATGCGCCTCAACCGGCTTGCCACCGTTGATGGGCAGGATGTCTTGCGGGCAGGCGGACATGGCCATGATGCAGTCCATGGTCGCACGCAGGATGACGTAATCGCCCGCTTTCGAGACTGGTTCGCCCCAGGTAGTGGTGCCGTTGTTGGCGACGGGGATGTTCATCCAGAGGTTGAGGGGGCTGGGTGTTTCGGGGGCTTTCAGGCCGATCTGGCGCAGGGCGGCGTGCAGATTGTCGGTGCAGTTATCGTGGTACTCTTTGCAGCCGAGAAGGCCGTAGCGGTAGTCGTCGCAGGCGGCGATCAGGGTGTCGTGGATGCCGGGGGAGGTGTCCTCTTCGAACATCAGGATCGGGCGGCGGCGGTTGGTGTGGAGCGCATGCCCCTTGGTCGGGAAGATGGTGCCGATGGTCGGTCGGGTGTGCTCGTTTGACATGAACTCGGTCATGTCCTCGGCGCTGAACGCCCAGGTATCGACGACCTGATGGCCGTGGGTGTTGATGATCTTGATCGCTTGGCCAGCATGGAGGCGGCAAGCGCGGCCACGGCGGGCCGGAATAGTGATGAGTTCGCCTGCTGGTTTTGTTGCCACGGTTTTCGCCATCCCCGCACCTTTGGTCACGTCGCTCTGCCAAAGGACCAAAATCGGTAGGTTGGGTCAAGCCCAATTGCGCGACCCAACAATACACGGCACACCGGTTGCTGTTGGGTCGCGCGAGAGGGCTTGACCCACGAAAAGGGGGCGAGCCCCGTATCGGAAAAAATTACCAGTCGGCCTGTAAGCCGGGTTCTGTTTGGAGGGTTACCCCTCCGCGGCGGCCATTCGTCTGGGGGTCACATTGCTGTGCCCCTCAAGCAACCACCCGGGCGGCGGGCCTGAAAACTGCCCAAGGTCTAACCCGCGCGATGTCGATCACTCGATCCACGCGGTCCCTATGGCCACCCCTATTTGGTCTTGCTCCCGGTGGGGTTTACCTTGACCCGCGACGTTGCCGCCGCAGCGGTGCGCTCTTACCGCACCGTTTCACCCTTACCGCCTCAAGCTTGCGCCTGAGGAGGCGGTTTCATTTCTGTGGCACTGTCCCTGGGGTCGCCCCCGGTGGCCGTTAGCCACCACCGTGTTTCCATGGAGCCCGGACTTTCCTCCACTAGACGGTGATGATTGCTCAAGACCGCCCAGCAGCGGCCGCCCGGCCGACTGGTGACCCCACTTGCGCTTGGATGCCTGTGTGCGTCAAGCTCAACCCATCAATTCCACCCGGAGTTCCACCATGCCCGTCGTCGCCTCTGCATTATCGCCGAACCTGTCGCGCCATCGTGTCATCCGCAAACCGGCGGTGAAATCAGACGGTGGCATTGTCGTGTCGCAGAACCGGGCGGCGTCGGAGATCGGTGCGCGGGTGCTGAAGGCGGGCGGGCACGCGGCGGACGCGGCAGTGGCGACGGCGTTCGCGCTCGGCATTCTGGAGCCGTGGATGAGCGGCATCGGCGGCGTCGGGGCGGCGCTGGTGTACGATGCCAAGGCGGACAAGGTGACCGGCGTTGATTTCGGTGGC
>JAYSVA010000176.1:0-3949 GCA_043718785.1 Hyphomicrobiaceae bacterium | reverse complement strand
CACATCACCTGGAGGACGACGCATGACGACTGCCATGCATTGCGCTGCTGTGCCCGCACGGCCCGCTCAGAGATTACCGCCGCCACGTGCGGCGGAAGTGAAGTTCACCTCTAACACGCTGCAGGCGCTGACTGACGATGGCGTATTCGAGGGCTATGCCAGCCTGTTCGACCGAACGGATCTGGGCCACGATGTTGTGGCTCCCGGCGCGTTCCGCAACTCACTGAAGCAACGCGGCGCGGCTGGCATCCGCATGTTGTACCAGCACGATCCGGCGCAACCGATTGGCGTCTGGGAGCGGATTTACGAGGATGCACGCGGCTTGTTCGTCCGTGGGCGACTGACGCTGGATGTTGCCAAGGCGCGCGATGTCCGGGCGCTGATGAAAGTGGGCGCCATCGATGGTCTGTCGATCGGCTTCAAGACGCTGAACGGCCGCCGCAACGGTGCAACCGGCCTGCGGCGACTGACCGACGTCGACCTGTGGGAGATCTCCATCGTCACGTTTCCGATGCTGCCGGAGGCGCGGATCACCACGATCAAGCAGCGTGGCATTCACCTAGGACAGCGGGCCAGCCGCCGCCCGAGCGAACGCGAATTCGAGCACTGGTTGACCCGTGAGGCCGGGTTCACCGCCCCGGAAGCCCGCGCCGTTGTCCGCGCCGGATTTGACGGGCTGAGGTCGCTCGATGCGATGAAGGCCGCACTTCCCAACGCACCCACGTGGCAGAAACATCTGCTCGCCCAAATGGCCGAAGCAGCGACCCTGCTGCGCCAATCCAGCTCGCGCCATCCCGGCGTCTGAGGCCCAACCGTTTACCCCCTTTACCCCAACCCCTGAGAGGAACTTGCATGCAAGACCAAACGATTGATGTCCGTACACCGGATGAACTGAAGGCCGGGTTTAACGACCTGATGGTGGCGTTCGAAGGCTTCAAGGCCCAGAACGATGAACGGCTGCGCCAGATCGAACGGCGCGGCAGCGCTGACGTGCTGACCACGGAGCAGATCGCCCGCATCGAAGACGTGCTGGACCAGCGGACGCTGAAATCCGCCCGTCCGCAGCTCAGCCAACTGAACGGCGAGAGCGGCCCGCGTTCCTATCTCAGCCTACAGCATAAAGCTGCCTTCGACGGCTACGTGCGGCGTGGCGATCAGCGTTCCCTGCGAGACCTTGAGGAGAAGGCGCTGTCTGTCAGCACCAACAGTGATGGCGGCTATCTGGTGCCGCCGGAAACCGAGGCGGCGGTTAACCGGGCGCTGCGCAATCTGTCGCCGATCCGGGCGATTGCCGGGGTTCGGCAGGTATCGGGCGCGGTGTTCAAGAAGCCGTTCGCGATCAATGGCATTGGCTCCGGCTGGGTCGGCGAAACCACGGCGCGCACACAGACGACCACGCCGACGCTGGATGCCCTGACGTTCCCGACGATGGAGCTGTACGCGATGCCGGCGGCAACGCAGACGCTGCTGGATGACAGCGCCGTCAACATTGACCAGTGGATTGCCGACGAGGTGCACGCCACCTTCGCGGAGCAGGAAGGCGCGGCGTTCGTCACCGGCGATGGTGTGGCCCAGCCGAAAGGCTTCCTCAGCTACCCGACCGTGGCGCAGTCCGCGTGGGCCTGGGGATCGCTCGGCACCATCAACACCGGCGTGGCGGGCGCTTTCCCGGCGGTCAATCCGGCGGATAAGCTGGTCGACCTCGTCTACAGTGTGAAGGCGGGTTACCGCGCCAACGCCACGTTCGTCATGAACCGGGCGACACAGTCGATCATCCGCAAAATGAAAGACACCACGGGTGCTTACCTCTGGGCTCCCGCTGGCAAGCCTGGCGAAGCGCCAACCGTGCTCGGCTTCTCGGTCGCCGAGAGCGAGACCATGCCGGATGTGGCGGCCAACTCGCTGTCGGTGGCGTTCGGCGACTTCCAGCGCGGCTACCTGATCGTCGACCGCGTCGGCGTCCGCGTGCTGCGTGATCCGTACTCGGCCAAACCGTACGTGCTGTTCTACACGACCAAGCGCGTCGGCGGCGGCGTGCAGGATTTCGACGCCATCAAGCTGCTGAAGTTCGCGGTCTGATCGGCGGTTGCAGTTTCCGACATCAACCAGAAGGGCGCGGGCAACCGTGCCCTTTTCGTTTTCCACCCCACATTCGAAAACGGTGAGACCCCCATGGCACTTGTTCTCAACCTCGCGCCGGCGACGGAGCCGATCAGCGTCGCCGATCTCAAGGCGCACCTGCGGATCGACAGCACCGCCGACAATGCGGCGCTGGCCAGCATGATTACGACGGCACGCCTACAGATCGAGGCGACGCTGGCATTGGCGCTGATCACGCAGCATTGGACGTGGACGTTCGACCGCTGGCCCAAACGCGCCAGTATCGAGCTGCCGATTTCGCCGGTGCAGAGTATTCTTAGTTTCACGGTTCTACGCGGTGACGGGCTGATGACCGTGCCCGCGTCAGCCACCATCCTGGATGGCAACGGCATCGCTGCCCGGCTGATCACCAAGGCCGGTTGGCCAGAGCCGAGCGTTGCCGCGCAAGGCATCGAGATTAAACTCGCGGCTGGGTTTGGTCCGACGGCCGCCGATGTTCCCGCGCAACTGCGCCATACTGTGCTGTTGCTCGCGGCGCATTGGTACGGCCACCGCGAAACGTCCGGCATATGCACTGCCCGCGCCCCCACACCGGAATCAATTGAACACCTCATCGCCCCGTATCGGAGGCCGCGCCTATGACCCGTTCCGCTCCCTGCTTGGCCGATCTGAATAAACGGCTGATCATCGAAGCGCCCATCACTGGTCCGCGCGATGGCGGGTCGGCAACCATCAGCTGGCGGCCGATTGGTGTTGTATGGGCAGCGTTGCGTCCGACGTCGGCGCACGAACGCGTCACGGGGGACGGCCAAAGGCTGCACACCGCGCATGAGATCTGGCTGCGCTATCGGGCGGATCTGAACGGCGCGATGCGGTTCCGGCTGGGCCTGCGCGTGTTTGCGATCCAGTCAATCCGCGATCCTGACGAGCGGCAGCGATGGCTGATCTGCCAGACCGATGAACGCCACGCCTGACCCTTCACTCCCATTGTCCGAGGTCGACATGCCAATCGCATCCGCTCCTGTTTTCGCTAGCTGGGCTTTGCAAAAAGCCGTCCACGTTGCATTGACCAACGCCAGCGCACTCACCGCACTGGTCGGCGGTGTCCGCGTGTTTGACGACGTGCCGCGCGACGCCGCTTATCCCTACATCACCCACGGCGAAAGCGTGATACGCGACTGGTCAACGTCTACGGACGAAGGTCACGAGCACAGCATTAGCATCCACGTCTGGTCGCAAGGCGCGGGGCGCAAACAGGCGCACGAAATCCTCGGCGTCATCGCCCGGACATTCGACAGCCCGGCCTTGCCGTTGGATGGCCACCGGCTGATTTCACTGCATCACGAACACGCCGAGGTCCGCCGCGAAAGCGACGGCGAAACCTGGCGCGGCCTGCTGCGCTTACGCGCGACGACGGAAGTGATTGTTTGAAATAGGACCGTCGACCCGCACCGATAACCCTCTCGGTTTTCGCCTCCTCCCCCTTGAGGGGGGAGGGCAATTCAATTCTCGCCCCCTCCTCACGCGTCCCCGGAATCAGATCAGCGCTCGCGCTGTTCTGATGTCCGGGGTCTTTACCGGATGCCTTGGGGATAAATCTCGCGTCACATTCAGCCGGAAAGATCCCGGACATCCGAGTCGAGCTTCGCTCGAAACGGCTTCCGGGAACGCGTGAGGATGGGTTTTGCCAAGAACTGAATCGCCCTGCTTGAGGGGGGAGGACAACGATTGCATCGCGCTAGCGGTGCTGTCCCCCCTCAAGGGGGAGGAGGAGAAAAACTAGACCCGCGGTCAACGCCAACGCTGGTTAGTCACCGTTCCAACTTTGATCCAGAGAACCACCATGGCC
>JAYSVA010000175.1:0-3949 GCA_043718785.1 Hyphomicrobiaceae bacterium | reverse complement strand
CAGGACGTTCAAATCGACACCACGAATTCGAGGCCGAAATTTCATTCGAAACAATGCACTAAACCTGTCAACTACTAAGTAAACCGGACACTAGTGATTGCGCATCTAAAAAAAGAATTACAGACAGACGGCGTGAGCGGCGAAGAATGATCATTCGTTTCTCTGAAAAAATGGAGAGTTCACATGAGTATCACTGTCACGATAGACGAAACCTGATCGATCATGCCTGCAAACTTACGGGCCAGCCGTAGGTTGGTTTGGTCGCCCTTCTGCGACCGTAACCCAACAACTTCGACCGCACGTGAATTGTTGGGTTACGCGCCAAGTGGGGCGCTATCCCAACGATTAGAAGGCGTTGAGGGTATGTACAATCTCAAAACATGAAATGAATGGAGCCAAAAATGGGCATCAATGTCGTCATCGACGATAAACTGGTCGCCGAGATCAAAACGATCACCGGCCAGTCAAGCGATAGTGCAGCCATAGAGCAGGTGCTGCGCCGGATCGTGGCTGGACGCCGCAAGCATAAGGATCTCGTCGATCTGGTTGGAAGGGTAGAATTCCACGACGGCTACGATCCCAAGGCGTTGCGGTCATGACGCCAAAGTATCTGATGGATACTTCGGTGCTGATTGACGTGCTCAATGATAAGTCGGGCACCGCGCTCGAGGCGCTTCTGGCTGAGATTGGCGACGAAGACTATGCTCTTTGCCAGCCCGTCGAGATGGAAGTGCTGGCAGGCGCACGTTCAGATCAGGACTGGCTGAAGTTGCGGTCGTTCATTTCCCAAAAACTCGTATTCGAGATGCGACCGGAGACTTGGATTGACGGCGCAAGAACCTACTTTGATCTTCGTCGATCTGGCCTGACAATCCGGAAATTATTCGACTGCTGTATCGCCCAAATCGCCCTTGAACGGAACCTGATCCTCATTCATGACGACCGCGACTTCGACGCCATCGCCACCATCCGCCCACTCAAGCATCTTCGTCTCCCTCTCGACAAGGCCTCCCCGTGACCGTCATTGAATCACCTGTTCCCGCCGCTTCCGCTGCCCAGCGTTTCATCAACGTCGGGGAGCGGACCAATGTTACCGGTTCGGCGAAATTCCGCAAACTGATCGAGGCGGGGGATTATAACGCCGCGCTGTCGGTTGCTCGCCAGCAGGTCGAAAACGGCGCGCAGGTGATCGACATCAACATGGACGAGGGCCTGCTCGACTCCGAGAAGGCGATGACGACATTCCTCAACATGATCGCGTCGGAGCCGGATATTTCGCGCGTTCCGGTGATGATCGACAGCTCTAAGTGGAGCGTCATCGAGGCGGGCCTCAAGTGCGTGCAGGGCAAGGCGATCGTCAACTCGATCTCGATGAAAGAGGGCGAAGCGCAGTTCCTTGAGCAGGCACGTAAGGTGCTGCGCTACGGTGCGGCGGTGGTCGTCATGGCCTTTGACGAAGTCGGCCAGGCTGACACGGTGGAGCGGAAAGTCTCGATCTGTACGCGCGCCTACAAACTGCTAACGGAAGAAGTTGGCTTCCCCCCCGAAGACATCATCTTTGACCCAAACATCTTCGCCGTCGCCACCGGCATCGAAGAGCACAACCGTTACGGCCTAGACTTCATTGAAGCGACCCGCCAGATCACGCAGACACTGCCGCACTGCCACGTCTCCGGCGGCGTTTCGAACCTGTCGTTCTCGTTCCGCGGCAACGAGCCGGTGCGCGAAGCGATGCACTCGGTGTTTCTGTACCACGCCATTAACGCCGGCATGGATTTCGGCATCGTCAACGCTGGCCAGTTGGCACTGTACGATGACATCCCAACCGAACTGCGCGAGCTGTGCGAGGACGTCATCCTCAACCGCCGCGATGACGCCACCGATCGCCTGCTCGACGTTGCCGCCAAGTACAAAGGCGACGGTGCCAAGAAGAACGAGAAGGACTTGAAGTGGCGCGATGCCCCGGTCGGTGACCGCCTGACGTTCTCACTCGTGCACGGCATCACCGACTTCATCGAGATTGATACGGAGGCAGCTCGACTCGAAGCCGTCAAGCCACTGCATGTCATCGAAGGCCCGCTGATGGTCGGCATGAATGTGGTTGGCGACCTGTTCGGCCAGGGCAAGATGTTTCTACCACAGGTGGTGAAATCCGCCCGCGTGATGAAGCAGGCCGTGGCCTATCTGCAGCCATACCTTGAAGCCGAAAAGAAAGCGTCCGGCCTTGAGTCCAAGCCCGCAGCTGGCAAGGTCATCATGGCGACGGTCAAGGGTGACGTGCACGACATCGGCAAGAACATCGTTGGCGTGGTTCTGCAGTGCAACAACTATCACGTCATCGACCTCGGCGTGATGGTGTCGGCCCAGAAAATCCTCGAAGCCGCCAAGGCCCATGACGCCGACATCATCGGTTTATCGGGCCTGATCACGCCGTCCCTCGACGAGATGTGCCACGTCGCCGCCGAGATGGAGCGGCAAGGCTTTTCGGTGCCACTGCTGATTGGTGGTGCCACGACCAGCCGCATCCACACAGCGGTGAAAATTTCGCCAAATTACTCTGCGGGCCAAGCAATCTATGTCACCGATGCTAGCCGCGCGGTCGGCGTCGTGTCGAAGCTGCTGAACGCCGATGACAAGCCCGGCTACGTCGCCGACATTCAAGCTGAGTATGTGAAGGCACGCGAGGGCCATCTGCGCGCCGAAGCCCGCAAGACCCGCATCACCGTGGCGGCTGCTCGCGCCAACGCGACGAAGATCGACTGGGCGAAGTATAAAGCGCCGAAGCCGAAGTTCCTCGGCACCAAGACGTTCAAAAACTACGATCTGGCAGCGCTGGTGCCGTACATCGACTGGTCGCCGTTCTTCTCGACATGGGAACTGGCGGGCCGCTACCCGGCGATCCTCGACGACAACAAGGTTGGCGTCGAAGCTAAGAAGCTGTTCGCTGATGCCCAGGCCATGCTGAACCGTATCGTCAAGGAAAAGTGGCTGACCGCCAACGCCGTGATCGGCTTCTGGCCCGCCAACAGCGTCGGTGAAGACATCACCCTGTTCACGGACGAGAAGCGCAGCAAGCCGCTGGCAACGCTCCATACCCTGCGCCAGCAGATCGCCCGCGATGCCACCCGCGACCGCGCCCACACGGCGCTTGCTGATTTCATCGCACCGGTTAATTCGAAAGTTGCCGACTACATCGGCGGATTCGCCGTGACGACCGGCATCGGCGAGAAAGAAGCAGCCGCCAAGTACATCCACGCCACCGACGACTACGGCCGGATCATGCTCAGCGCGCTGGCCGACCGCTTGGCAGAAGCATTCGCGGAAGCGATGCACGCACAGGTTCGCCGCGAATACTGGGGTTATGCGCCGAACGAGAAGCTGTCGTCGGACGACCTGATCTCGGAGAAGTACGTCGGTATCCGTCCGGCACCCGGCTATCCAGCACAGCCTGACCACACGGAAAAGGCGACGCTGTTCCGCCTGCTCAATGCTGAGAAGGAGGCGGGCATCAGCCTGACCGAGAACTTTGCGATGTGGCCCGGCTCGGCCGTCTCCGGCATGTACTACGCCCATCCGCAGAGCCACTATTTCGGCGTTGGCAAGGTCGAGCGCGATCAGGCCGAAGACTACGCCAAGCGCAAAGGTTGGACCATTCAGGAAGCTGAACGCTGGCTCGCGCCCGTACTCAACTACGATCCCGTCGCCGAAGCTGCAGCCGCAGCCGCAGCCGCTTGAGCGGTCAAGGAGGCGGGGAATGTCCAACTATGATGTGATCGTGATCGGCTTGGGCGGTCACGGATCGTCCGTCGCGTACCATGCGGCTAAATGCGGCCTGCGTGTACTCGGACTGGAGCAGTTCGACATCGGCCACATCCGCGGCTCCTCCCACGGCGTGCACCGCTTGCTCCGCCTTGGTTATGCCGAAGGCCGGGCCTATGTGCCGATGCTG
>JAYSVA010000174.1:0-8931 GCA_043718785.1 Hyphomicrobiaceae bacterium | reverse complement strand
ATCACATTTGCCGCGCGGCTAATCCGTACAATTCACACTGAGCCTGCGGCCTGCTGTCGTGGATGGCCGCCTTCGCGGCCATGACGAGAAGGGGAGAGGTTCTTTAAAATATGCAGCTGTCTGTTGTTTGTGTAATCGTCTGATATTTATTGATTTTTCGTTACGCCGAATCACTTGTGTGCATGCCGTAGCCTCAAGGGGGAGGAGGAGAAAACCGATAGACTTGAAAACCTTGGCAAAGGGTCGCCGGATAGGCTCGGTGGTATGAGTGGTCAGTCGTGAGTAAAATTAATATGGCTACCGATGCTCGACACTCACCACTCACCCACTTTTCACGCCACCAGCGCTAGCCGAACCAGCGTCGCTTCCGCTGCGGCGACATCGAAGGCATCGGCGCGGTTGAGCAGGTTGATGCAGTGCTCGAAGCGGGCCAGCGCCACGCCGCTCAGGGCGGGTACGCCATCTGCTGCCAGCTCCATCTCGGCCATATCGCCGTTGCAGTGCAGGGCGACATCGCTGCCCGCCGCGATGACCGCCGCCGCCCGCTCCCGCATTGGCCCAGCCAAGGCTTTCATGCTGAGGTCATCACTCATCAGCAGGCCGCCAAACCGGCAGACACCACGGATAATCTCACGTGTCACAATCGCCGACGTGCTGGCCGGAGCATCGGCATCGAGGGCGGTGTAGACGACGTGGGCGGTCATCGCGGCGGGCATGTCGGCGAGGGCCTGGAACGGTGCAAAGTCCAGCGTTTCGAGGTCGGCGCGGTGGGTTGTGACTACCGGCAGCTCAAAGTGGCTATCGGCCATCGCCCGACCATGACCGGGAATGTGCTTGATCACGGGGATGACGCCGCCACTTAGGTAGCCCTCCGCCACCGCGCGGCCGAGATCGGCCACTTGTTTGGGCGAGCGGCCATAGGCACGGTCACCGATGATGTCGTGGGCCCCCATGATTTCAACGTCGAGAACCGGCGCGCAGTTGGTGTTGACGCCGATGGCGCGGAGATCGCTGGCAGTCAACCGGGCGACGAGACGGGCCGCCGTGCAGGCGGCTTCCGGGTCGCGGGCGTAAAGTTCGGCATAGACGCGGGCCGCCGGTAGATCGCGCCACAGCGGCGGACGCAGGCGGCGAACACGCCCCCCTTCCTGGTCAATCAGCACCAGCAGCTTATCGCTGCCAATGGCATCATAGCTGGCCTGAACCAGAGCGCTAATCTGCTGCGGCGACGCGCAATTGCGGGCGAACAGGATGATTCCGGCAGGGCGGGTGGATTTCAGAAACCCCAGTTCCGCTGGTGTCAAAGTGAGACCAGCCAGTCCGGTGATCAGCGCGCTTCGCATGGGAAATTGCTCTCACGATCCGTCATTAAGCCCATTGGGCAGCAGAGTTGTTTGGATAACTCTGAGTATTACTCGACGCCGATAACGCCAACGGCGGCCGAAGCCGCCGTTGCGCGAACAAGGCCCTGACCCGTTAATACGGCATCGGGTAGCAGTCCTTGATGCCCGACTGCACGCACATTTCCTTTGCAGCCGCCATCGAGCCGGGGGTTCCCATCATCAAACGGAAACTGCCAGCAAACTTCCCTTCAGGAATGACCTGCGTGATTGGCTTCTTGCCCTGCAGAGCCGGGATTTTCTGCTGCAGATCGGCGAACGCACGCATGGCGTCAATTTCGGTCCTGTGGATCGACAGCACTGGCAAGAACCCGGCTCCAGTGGTTTTACGAGGAGCTGGGGCAGCCACTACGTCACCGGCACCGAGGCCCGAGGCACCGGCGGCCACATCATCGCGAACAGCTGGTTTCTTCGGCACAGGTGCCTGCGCCACGACCTTCTTTGGCACGGCTGGCGGCGCTGCTTCTGGCGGCGCCGCATTTATTGGTGCTGGAACAGGTGCCGCAACGCGTGGCTGCACGGGGGCTGCAGCACGCGGCGGCTGCGCTTCCGGCAGGTTCGGCACTGGCATGGCGCGCTGTTCATTCGGCGTCGACGGGAACACCAGCTGCATACCTGGCACTTTTGTCGCCTGGGCGGTCTGCTGAGCCGGCGCTGCGATCGAACCATCGCGGCCGATCTGCATCGTCTGGACTTTGCGCGAGCCGGTGCCTTCCGCATCGGCACCAGCCGTCGCCGTGGCTTGAACTGGGCGGATCGCCCCGCTATCGCCGTCGTTCTGTAAGGCACTGCTGCTGCCAGCCATCTGCTTGCCGTCTGGCGTCGTCGGCTTGATCTTGGCTGGCTGTCTGTCAGCGCGGGCAACCGGGATGTTGCCGCTGGTTGGCGGTTTCATGTACGTTTTGTAGCCGTAGGCGAGACCGCCACCGAGGCCAATGGCCCCGACCAAAGCCGCCACGACCATCAAGCCACGGCCACGTTTGCGCGGCTCTTCCTCGTCTTCGTACTCGTCTTCGTCATCATATTGACCGGCGGCCTGCACTTGTCCCGCTGCTTGCGGGTGACCAGCTGCCTGCTGCGCGGCATAAGCGTTAGCTGGTGGCTGACCAGCATAGGCAGCCTGCTGACCTTGGTAGGCCGCATCCTGCGGTGACCACTGCTGCTGCGGCTGATATTCGGCCTGCGGTGGCGCGTAGTTGCCATAAGCCGCCGACGCGTAAGCGGGCTGCGGCGGCTGATTGAAGTCCGGCATGGCTTGCTGGGCTGCGGGCTGAGCGTAACCCTGCGCGGCAGGCTGCTGATAGGCCTGTGCGCCGACGGGCGATGCTGGGTTGTAGTTGCCGAGATCATAAGTCTGCGGATTTGGCGCAGCGGCGGGCTGGTTCGGCCACTGGTCATACTGCGCCCCGCGCAGGTCTGGCATCGGCGGTGGAACAGCATAGCGGTCTTGCGGAGCATAAGAGGCGGCAGGCGGCGGCGCGAACTGATGGCCGCCAGGGCCGAGCTGCGGGTTGGCGTAGGCGTAAGCTGGTTCGGGGGCATAAGCCGGTTCAGGTTGGGCATAAGCCTGCGCTTGGCCTTGCGGCGGATAAGCATAGCCGGGCTGAGCCTGAGTGTTAGGCGGATACGGCACGTATTGCCCAGCAGCGGGCAATTGCCCTGGCGCCCCGCGTGACGGCGGCACTTCCAGCTCGGGCGGCAAACGCCACTGCTGTTGGCCCTGCGCTTGTGCTGGCTGGCCGGTATGGCCTGAAGGCGTATTTGACCGAGACATATGCCCGTCCCCTAACCCGAATTCTACAACCTGCGACCAAACTCAGACCCTGATCGCAAAACCAGCCACTCACCGCATCAGATCAACGCATTTCGTCGGGAGCCGCGACGCCCAAAACACCTAGACCCGACGATATCACCTGTTGTGTGGCGGCGATAAGGGCCAAACGTGCGTTGGTCGCAGCTTTGTTATCACTTTGTATGAACCGCAAATGTGGCGAATCATTGCCGCGAGCCCATAGCTGATGGAAAGCCGATGCTACATCATGGAGATAGAATGCCAGTCTATGGGGTTCGTGGGCTTTCGCGGCACTGGCCACAAGCTTGGGGAAAAGTGCCAGCTGCTTGACCAGATCGATCTCCGCCGGGTGATCGAGCGACGACAAATCCGCTGAACAGGCCGAATCAGGACCCAATTCAGGGAATGAATCTTTGACGTTGCGGAACACCGATCCGGCCCGCGCGTGCGCGTACTGGACGTAGAACACCGGGTTCTCTTTCGACTTCTCGGTGACCTTGGCAAAATCGAAATCGAGCGGCATTTCGTTCTTGCGATACAGCATCATGAACCGCACGGCATCGCGCCCGACTTCATCGACAACATCGCGCAATGTGATGAACGTGCCCGCCCGCTTCGACATTTTAAAGGGCTGGCCGTCCTTGAACAGGTTCACGAGCTGGCAGAACAGCACGTGCATGCTGGTTTTGCCGTCGCTGAGCGCCGTAACGGCGGCTTCGAGGCGCTTGGCATAGCCGGAATGGTCGGCACCGAGCACGTTGATCAAGTCATCAAATTTCCGGTCGACCTTGCTGCGGTGATAGGCGAGGTCGGCGGCGAAATAGGTGTAGCTGCCGTTCGACTTCTTCAGCGCCCGGTCCATGTCGTCGCCGAACTTTGACGACCGGAACAGCGTCTGCTCGCGGTCTTCCCAGTCAGCATTCGGCTCGCCCTTTGGCGGCGGCAAGGTGCCTTGGTAGACCAGATCACGGGCTTCCAACCACTTGATCGTATCAGCGATTTTGTCGCCGTCCCGGGTCAGCGCCGCTTCCGACGAGAACACGTCGTGCTTGATGTTGAGGGCGGCGAGATCATCCCGGATCAGCGCCATCATTGCGTCGATGGTTTCGGTGCGCAGCAGGGGCAGCCACTCCGCCTCCGGCATCGTCAGCAGCTTGGGACCGTGCTTCTTCGCCAACGCCTGCCCGACCGGCACCAGATAGTCACCGGGATACAGGCCCTCGGGGATGGTAATGGTCTCGCCCAGCGCCTCTTTCGCCCGCAAATAGGCTGATTTCGCGAGCACATCGACCTGCGCACCGGCATCGTTGATGTAGTACTCGCGCGTCACGTCGAAGCCTGCAAAGCTCAGCAGGTTGGCGGTGACATCGCCTACCACCGCGCCGCGCGTATGGCCAACGTGCATGGGCCCGGTCGGGTTGGCGGAGACATACTCGACGTTGACCCGCCGCCCCTTGCCGACATCCGAACGGCCATATTTCGCGCCGTCGCCAAGAATCGTGGTGATCTGCGACTGCCAGACTGCGGGCTGCAACGTCAGGTTGATAAAGCCGGGACCAGCAATATCGACCTTGGTGATCTGCGGATCAGCCCTCAGCTTCACCGCCAGCTTATCGGCGATATCGCGCGGCTTCATCTTAGCGGGCTTCGCTAGTACCATCGCCGCATTGGTCGACAGATCGCCATGCGTCGGATCGCGCGGGAATTCGAGGCCAACATTGCCGAAATCTAGCCCCACTGGCAGCGCACCTTCGGCCACCAACGCTTGAAGCGCGTCAGCCACGACTTTTTCAAGCGATTCAAACACGTTCATCGGCGGATGTCCTGACAGCGCGGCCCGCATTTCGGCCACGCGCAAAGCGATTTAGCAGCGTTCAAGTTGAACCGTCGGCCTAACGCAACTCCGGCGTGGCGTCAAACAAGCGGCGGTGCTCGGCGATGGCATAACGGTCGGTCATACCAGCGACGAAATCGGCGATCAGGCGGACGCTTTGGCGCTCGTTCCGGCCGGGTAAGGCCTCGGCCCAAGACGTCGGCATCGTCTCCGGCTGGGCGGCATAGTGGCGGAACAGGTCAGCAACGACGGTTTCGGCCCCGGTCATCACGTGCATCACCTTCGGGTGCCGGTACACGCGAGCAAATAGGAACGATTTTAGCGCCACGAGGCCCTGCGCCACATCATCGGAGAACGCGATGCTGGGGCCCGCCGCCGCGCGGATGTCATCGGGGCTGGTCGGTGCCAGCACTGTCAGCCGTTTACGGCTTTCGCTGACCAGATCAGCCACCAGCACCGTAATCAAGCGCCGGATCACCTCGTAGATGCGCTGGCCACGATCCGCTTTGGCTGCTTTTGCGGCGACGTCCTTGGCAATCGCCCCAACCAGTGGTGCCGCCAGCAAGTCGTCCAGCGTCAGCAAACCTGCCCGCAATCCATCATCAAGGTCATGGGTCGAATAGGCGATGTCATCGGCCAAGGCCGCCACTTGGGCTTCGGCACTTGACCAGGTGTCGAGATCGAGCGGAAGCCAGACCTCGATCCGCCGCGCCGCCCGCCGCACCGCCCCCGCCGGGTCAGCGGCCACCGGGCCGTTGTGCTTGACCAACCCCTCCAGCATCTCCCAGCTGAGATTAAGCCCATCGAACGCCGCATATTTGCGCTCCAACGCCGTCACCACGCGGAAACTTTGAGCGTTATGGTCGAACCCGCCATGCGCCTTGGTAGCCGCATCGAGCGCCCGTTCCCCTGCATGGCCGAACGGCGAATGCCCGAGATCGTGCGCAAGGCTGAGCGCTTCGGCCAGATCCTCGTCCAACCGCAGTTGTCGCGACACGGTTCGGGCGATCTGCGCCACCTCTAGGCTGTGCGTTAGTCGAGTGCGGTAATGATCGCCCTCGTGGAACAGGAAAACCTGCGTTTTGTAGGTCAGGCGGCGGAAAGCGCTAGCGTGCAGAATCCGGTCCCGGTCGCGTTGAAACACGGACCGGGTCGGGCACGGGGCTTCCTGATGATGACGGCCGCGGCTGGCAATAGCCGACGCGGCATACGCCGCTGGACTGCGGGCGCCAGGGACAAGACACGCACCATAGTCCTGCTGCGCGGTTGGTTTTGCCCGTGGTTTGGCAGTTTTTGGCGGCGGCTTCAGGCTCACGCGCGGCTCTCCAAATGACTCAGATCGGCCGCAGGGGTTTGACTTCACCCCGCGAATACCTATTTGATCAGGAGCAACCACGGATTACATCCGTGAGCAAGACTTGCCAGGATTCATCTCCATGACCACCGCCACGACCGTCACTGTCACCGAGCGCGCCGCGCTGCGCGTCGCCGAAATCGTTGCCGATGAACCTGCCACCAAGCTGCTGCGGGTGAGCGTCGAAGGCGGGGGCTGTTCCGGCTTCCAGTACAAGTTCGAACTGATCGCCGCGCCCGATGCCGACGATTTGGTGATCGAGCGGGCAGGCGCACGCGTCGTCATCGACCAGATCTCGGTCGGCTATCTCGGCGGCTCGGAAATCGACTTTGTTGACGATCTGATGGGGCAGTCGTTCAAAATCAAAAACCCCAATGCCACGGCATCATGCGGCTGCGGCACCAGCTTCTCGCTGTAATGCCGCGCTAAAAATGCCCGGTCAGTGCCAGGCTAGCGGGGCGTAGTAGTACCACCCAACGATCATGCTGAGATAGAACACCGGAAAGAACGCCAATCCGCAGGCCATCCGCATGTTGCCAAATTTGCGGGCGAACCACGACCCCAGCACGCCGGTCAACGGCAGCGCCCATAGCAGCAGGAATGGGTAGTCGAAAACTGTGGGGCGGGGGCCCATGGCTTGCCAGGTCGCCCAGCGCACCGGTCCGGACATCAGACCGGACATCCAGTGCCACCACAAAAACACGCCAGACACGAACAAACCATTGATGATTACCAGCACCGTCAAGAAGCGCGAGCCGCGCTTCTGTCGCCAATTATCTACGGTGAGCTCCATAATTCTGTTTCCAAGTGTGCATGTGAGTTTGGAGATTGCCGACAGAATATCTCTGATCAGTTAACAGAACTATAATCCCCATCCCGGCCCCTCTCCAGCAGTGTCGGCAGTTAGAGGCTCTGCCCGATGGCCATAAAGCGCTCGTGGCGCTGGCGGCGGATCAGCGTGGCGCTCCAGCCCTGAAACTCAGCTAGCGACTTGGCAATCGCGTCGGCGGCCGATTTTATCGTCTGATTCCGGTCGCGGTGCGCCCCACCGACCGGCTCCGGGATAATGCCGTCGATCACTTTCATCTGCGCCAGATCTTGCGCCGTAATCTTCATATTGGTCGCTGCATCCTTCGCCCGCGCCGCATCACGCCACAGGATCGTTGCTGCCGCTTCTGGCGAGGCGACGGTGTAAATGGCGTGCTCCAGCATCAAGATGCGGTTCGACGAGGCGATAGCGACAGCACCGCCCGATCCGCCCTCGCCGATCACCACCGAGACGATGGGCACGCCAAGCCCCAGGCATTTATCGGTTGATCGCGCGATGGCCTCAGCCTGACCGCGCTCTTCGGCGCCGATGCCGGGATACGCGCCGGCCGTGTCAATCAGCGTAATAACAGGCATGTTAAAGCGCTCGGCCATATCCATCAGCCGCATGGCCTTGCGATAGCCCTCCGGCATCGCCATGCCGAAGTTATGGCGAATGCGGCTTTCGGTGTCCGAGCCCTTCTCATGGCCGAGCACCACCACCGACCGCCCCCGAAAATGGCCGACGCCGCCAATGATCGCCTGATCTTCGGCGAAGTAACGGTCACCGGCCAACGGGGTGAAATCCTCGATCATCCCGGCGATGAAATCCAGCGTGTGGGGCCGCTCCGGATGCCGCGCCACCAGGGTTTTCTGCCAGGGCTGCAATTTCGCGTAAGTTTCCACCAGCGCTGTGTGCGCCTTTTGCTGCAGCTTCGTCACTTCATCAGAGATCGACACCGAATTATCAGCCGCATTGATCTCCTCAAGCTCCGAGACTTTGCGCTCAAGTTCGAGAATCGGCGTTTCAAAGTCGAGGTAGGTGCGGATCGGTTGACGTGACATCGTGACTTTCCCGGCAGTACGCAATGGCAGCGAATGACCCATGCCGCAGATATGCGGAATCGTCTCGCTGTCCTGTTTGCCTGGACTTGTCCCGCCAGCCGCAACAAAGTCAAGCGGCGGCATGTTGTATCGTCAATGCTGGCGTTACGCAGGCAGCGGTTCACCCGGCGCATAGGTGGACAGCGCGAGCGCGTGGACACTACCTGCCAGTTCCGCCGCCAGCAGGGTGTTCACTAGGCGATGCCGCGCCACCCGGGACAGACCGGTAAACGCTGGCGACACAATCAGCAGGCGAAAGTGACTTTCCCCAGTGCCCGGAGAACTGCGATGACCGGCATGCAGTTCACTTTCGTTGATCACATCCAGCCGGGTCGGTTGGAGACCTAGCATCAAAGCTTCGCGCATTCTAGATTCAGCCGACATCGGGATAACCTTTGCGAAAAACAGTGCAAAACTGCACGAATTTGCTAAAACAGCCCAACGGTCTGTCTTGGAGCACACTTCGTTATGTCATGACTGCCACTCTTGACAACCAAAGCACGACTGCCCCCAAAACAACTGCTGTGCATTGAAGACCGCTTCCGTCATACTCAGGCCCCATGAAACTCGAATCCAAATACTTTGACAGCATCCGCGTGAAGCCACGCAAAGAAGCCGCCGCGCCCAAGCCGGAGGAGCA
>JAYSVA010000173.1:0-1800 GCA_043718785.1 Hyphomicrobiaceae bacterium | reverse complement strand
TCGGCTTCGACGGCACGAAAGCGCAGATTTCGCGTGAGGCACCGGCCTGGTTTCATCCCGGTAAATCGGCGTGCCTGAAGCTCGGCCCCAAGGTCGTGCTGGCGTATTTCGGCGAGCTCCACCCGGACACGCTGAAACTGCTCGATTGCTCCGGCGGCGCGTCGGCGTTCGAGATCTTCCTCGATGCCATTCCGGCGGAGAAGAAAAAGTCGCGCGCCCGCTCAGCGTTCGTGGCTCCAGAACTGCTGCCGGTCCGCCGTGATTTCGCATTCGTCGTCGATGACACAGTGGCCGCTGGTGATCTGATCAAAGCCGCACGCGGGGCCGACAAAGCGCTGATCACGGACGTTAGTGTGTTCGATGTGTTCGCAGGCGCCAGCCTCGGCGCGGGCAAAAAGTCGGTGGCGCTAGAAGTGACGCTGCAGCCAACGGAAAAAGCCCTGGTCGATGCCGAGATCGAAGCACTCAGCAAGAAGATTGCCGCTGATGTGAAGGCTGCAACCGGCGGTGAATTGCGCGGCTGATCTGTAGGTTGGGTCAAGGCTCATGCCTGAGCATTGCGAAGGCAGGAGACGCGACCCAACAGCTTCGGCACCAAGCAATGTTGGGTCGCGCAAAATGCTTGACCCAACGCAACCATGAGTTCATTTTTGGAGATCCCAATGAAACTCGTCATCGGCAATAAGGTCTACTCGTCGTGGTCGCTGCGGCCATGGTTCGTGCTGAAGGCGTTCGGCATTCCGTTTGCGGAAACGGTAATCCCGTTGCGGGCCGCAGATACGCGTGATTTGATCCTGCCGCATTCGCCGTCCGGTAAAGTTCCGGCGTTGATCGATGGTGACGTGACGGCCTGGGAAAGCCTCGCGATCATGGAATATCTGGCCGACAAGTTTCCTGACCATGCGATCTGGCCGCGTGATCTCAAGGCTCGCGCGCATGCCCGCTGTATCTCCACTGAGATGCACGCCGGGTTCATGGAGCTGCGCAAGGCCTGCTCGATGGATGTCACCAAAACGTTTGCGCCGCGCACTCGCTCTGCAGGCGTTATGGCCGATGTTGCCCGGATCGAGGCGATCTTTGCGGAAGCACGGGGAAAGTTCGCTGGCGCTCGGCCATTTCTCTACGGCGGCTTTACCGCAGCCGATGCGATGTATGCGCCTGTGCTGACACGGCTGCGGACGTACGCGATCCCAGTGAGCGCGGCCACACAAGCCTACATGGATGCCGTGCTTGGTCACCCCGCCTATCACGAGTGGGTCGCGGGTGCCGTCGCTGAGGCCTGGCGCATCGACAACGGTGATGCCGAGGAAACGTTGGTCAAGGACTTGCGGGCTTAGGGTGCCCGGTCTTATGCTCGCCTGTCCTCTAATGGTTCCCGGGTTCATGCCATCGGCGTGACACATCCGGGATTTTCCCCCCTCTCTGTTGCGCCCGGCAAACCAACTCGTGACGGGTGAAGATCCCGGATAGCCAAGCGCTGAGGCGCTTTGGCTTCCGGGAAACCGGGGGAGAGGGAGGGGCCTTTAACAAGCGCCAGACTCGGCAAACGAGGTTCCCTCCATGACTCCACTTGCTGGCTATGCGGATAAACTGTCGGTGCGGCCGGGTGAGACGATCCGGTTTCAAGTGGCGAGCTCGGGGCCAGGACCGGTCAGCGCGAAGCTGGTCCGGGTGATCTCGGCGGATCCCAACCCGGCGGGGCCGGGGATCATCGACGAGCCGGTATCGGCCAAGTTGCAGGCGGTGGCCGAGCCCGCGCCGCAGCGGGTGCCGCTGGGTTCCTATGGCATCGTTGAAGAC
>JAYSVA010000172.1:0-8955 GCA_043718785.1 Hyphomicrobiaceae bacterium | reverse complement strand
ACATTGCTTTGCCGCCATGATGAGGAGAGCAAGGCAAGATCGTTGATCGAGTCAACGGCGACGATCCGGGCGAACTCAGACTTTCCGCCCGGCTGGGCAACAATTGCAGTCCTGCATCCTTTGACGACATGGGCATTGGTTAGAACGTGGCCAGCGTCCGAAACAAAAAAGCCGGTGCCAGTGCTCACCATTTCCTTGACCGGTGCAGGTGCCTGCGTCGGTGGCGGTGGCGCTGCCTGCGGTTCCGGTTCCGCGCGCTTCGTGTATCCGGCAACCGCTGGCGGTCGCCGCTCTGCAACGAGCGCAGCCGCCGCCGCATAGTCGGGCATCGAGTTGTGAAAGGCGTTGGCTATGGCAACGATCAGGCGGGACATTTCCGGCCGCCGCGCGCGTGGCGTTGTGATCGCAAGGCCTTTGATCACGCCAGCTTCCAGGCGAGCGGTGAAGTAGTAGTCTTCGTTCTCGTTCTCACCAGCCACGAAGAACGCATCACTCCGATAAACGCGCATCGTCACGGGCCGCATGGCAGGCGAAGTCAGCAAGCCGTCATAGAGGCCGCGAAATGGCTGTTCCGAGGCCAAGAACTTCGACACAACAATTTCAACGGTACCATCAACACTCGAATAGCGGGAGCCGTTGGCCTTGTTGTTTTTCCAACTCACGATGGCGGTCGGCAGTGCAACGTGGAACCCGACCTGGGGAACCTCGATCAACCGGAACCCCATTCGCTGCCGTTGTTCGTGGGCAGCTTGGAGAAGTTGGATTTTCTGCTCTGAACCGAGATCGCCGGTTGCAGGTTGGCCGATGGTCCGCTGGAACCCAGCCATGGCGGCAATCGAACGTTGCCCCAACGCGCCATCCGACAGCCCCTCATAGTGGCCGGTCCAGATCAAAGCGTCTTGCAGCGTGGCATTCATGCGTAGTTGGGTTTCAACCGGCTGCGTCTGCGCCGACACCGGACCACACATCACAAAGACCAGGGCAGCAAGCCCACTCACGCACCGCAACGACATGACTTACCCCCGCGCCCAACCGGATGCATCGTGGCACGTCATATTGGGGTCGGGCAAGTGTAAGCGTCTGCCAAAGTTCGCCCTTATGACATCTGCTGCCAGAGATGGTCCTTGTGGGCAAATTTCGGCAGCCACGCGCCGTAAGCCGGTGTTTGCGGACGCCCAGCGCTGGGCGAGCGGTCACTTGCAAGCGATCACGCGGCGGTCGTAGGCGACCGTGACACCCCGCCGTTGCAAGGCCCCAGGAACCACACGCCGTCAACCGGCCAGTCCTGATCGGCCGGTCGGTGCGTCTGTCCCCTGGTCACGAATTCTGCAGCGGCGGTTGCGGCATCGATTGGGCGCGTGCTCGGGGGCGTGGTCTTCGCAGGGGCAGCAGGGCCGGACTGGTTGGCATTCAGCGCGGCGATAGTGCGGAAGCCGCTGGCGGCCACCCCTTGAGCCTTCTCGGGCAACTCAAGAGTTGCGCTGGTGACCGGCGCGCTTCCATACATGCGCGGCTCAGCCTCGCTCGTCACATCCTCCTGTCTGATCAATCGACGTGCCCAGCGCACCACCCGTTGCAACATGTCACGTCTCCCTCGATCATGATGCGGACCCTGTGTCGTTCTCAACCGGTTCGCGGCTTTCGGCAACGGCCGATTCCGGCATTTCGGCGAACTGGCGTTCCGGGATGCTCTATCGAGGCCGGGCGCGGCCGGGTGGACCGATGGCTTAGCAGGGCCAATTGCGCTTGTCCTACCCGTCCCACTTGTCCCATGGATGTTAAGTTGCTGATAGAGGAACATTTTTTGCCTGATTGCGGGTTCGTGTCAGGCATTTTCCACCTGTCCCGGACTTGTCCCTCCCGTCCCGCCGGGATAAGTGGGATGGGCCCGGGATAGATGACTTTACCGAGCGTAGCCCAGCGCGCACGGCTGCCAATTCATTGAACAAACTCCCCAATTTCGCGTCGGGACAAGTGGGACGGGTGGGACAGGTCGGCCTGAGCGGTTTCGAACACGTTGGTAGTCACCGAATAGAAGTGCAGGCGCTCGCCGTTCAGTCGCACACGGATTTGCAGTGAGTCCTGAGTGTCTTCGCGGTCGAGCATACCTCGATCAGAAAGGGCGCGGGCAACGCGTCGGGCGTCGTGCCCCTTGCACACTTCGGTCTTCCAGGCATTGGGGAAGACCAGCCAGCGCCGGTTATCACGGTCGTAGAATCCGACGCTGTTGTGAACCTTTGTGTCGGGGGCGTTGAGCGGCGCGAACCGGCTGGTGCCGTTGGCCTCGATGAAGGCCCGCACCATGGCAACCGCACGATCGGCTTCAAGGTCGCCCGCGCCGCCGCGTTCAGCCAGCCAGGTGTGGAAGCAGGCGGCGACACCACGCGCCGCTTCGCCAGTTGGCCAGGGGACGATGCCGAGCATGGCCGCCAGCTCGCCAGCTGCTGCCACCAAGGCGAACCGGGCAAGTACGCGGCCAACTTGCGGCGCGGCGTCGGGCGGGCCGTGCTGCTGTTTGAATTCGTCCAAGGCTTGCCGAACCAGCCCAAGGCATCGGTCAGGTTCCGCCGTCAGGGCGGACAGGAAGGCACGGGCGGCGTGGCCGTAGTGTTGGCCCGACGCGGCTTTGATGTCATTGGCGAAGAGATCGGCCCCGGCCCGGCCATGGATCGTCTCGAACATCTTGTGCCCGGCCCCTGCATCGGCCCGGATGTCGATCATGCGCACCTCTTGCCCGGCAGTTGTCCGCAACCCGGCTTCGGATACCTTGGCATCCAACGAGATTTCGCCCGTGCTCAACAGCGTGGTGCGCCATGTGAACGGGGCGCGGGCCTCGGCTTTCTCGCCAGCACGCTGTTTGCCTTGGCCGTTGGCGAGCATATAGGCCATCTTCCAGGCGTCCCGGCCGTCGATCTCCCCCAGTTCATCCATGCAAAGCAACGCGTCGCAGTGGGCAGCGGCGACGCCTTCCAGCCCATTGTCGGTTGCCCGCCATGTGCGGATGAAGCCGTCAGGGCCGCCGCCCCACACGCTGCCAGCCGCTTGCAGCATCGTCGTCTTGCCGAGACTGCTGTCGCCGCGAAAATGAAAGCCGCCGCCGTCAAAGCTCAAGTGCCGTGCCAGCGGTGCCGCAAACGCGACGCTCAAGCCCGTCACCAGCCGACTGTTGCCGACTGCCCAAGCCCCAACAGTTGCTTGCCAGCCCCCAAGCGTTCCACCGGTCTTGAAGCGGTGATCGAGTGCCCCCCCCTCCCACATCAGGCGCTGGCCTTGGCTGTCGCCAAACACCGCATCCGGCATGACGAACGCCAGGTCATGCCAACCGAGGCGCTGCACCGTTAGCACGCGCGAAGTGGGCTGCGATGACTTGATCAGCCGGTTCAGGGCGTTGCGCGCCGCTTGGCCATCAAACAGGGTCAATCCAAGTGACAACAGGTGTTCCCGCAACTGCATGCCGTCGCCAGCAAACCAGCTCATTTGCACAAGGCATTCGCTCCAACCGGCATCGCGGTTCTGGACCCGCACCAAGCAGCCCCAACGATTACCGTTGGCGGTCCGGCTTGCCGCCAGTACTTCGAACGGCGAACACAAGGGCTCCCACACCTCGACTTCTTCGTCGTTATCGGCTGTCGCTCTGCCGCGCGGCTTTGAAATCAGGCGGGCAAACTCGATCCGACCATCAGCAAGGCGTCGGAAGCCGTCAGGCAAAGGCGCTGGGCCGACCGGTTCTGGCCGGTACGGTTTGGCGCTGTCGATCATGGCCCGCACGGCATCGGGTCCGCGTTCACGCAGTAGGTCGTTGGCATCAGTGCCATCCACGCCGGGCCGAAAATCGTCCGGCACGAACGCCAGTCGAACGGCTCGCCCTTGGGCATGTCGTCGCGCCGCAGCTTCACGGGCCTTGGTTGTCGCGCCACGGTCAACCAGGATCACGACGGCCCGCCCGTCCGGCAAAGGTGGCTTGCCGAGCGTTGAGCATGACAAGGTCGCAATGCCCGGTAATCCCGTGGCCAGGCGAGCCGACAGAACGGTCTCCACACCCTCCCCTTCAAGGATTGCCCCGTCAGTGGCCGCAAGATCGCCGCACACCACAGCGCCGCCGCCGGTCTTGCCCAGCGCCGCCTTGCGAGTGCCCAGAGTTGCCTTGCCGCCATCGGCCCGCAGGGCAATGCGCTGAACGGCCAGTTGCTCGCCAGTGGTCGGCACTATGACGACGACGACGAGCGCCGGATACTGACCAGCGTCAGGCATGGGAACGGCGGGATGGAACCGGATGGACAATGGCAAGTCACCGGTTATTCCTCGTTCCCGCAGGTAGGTTTCGGCCACCGTGCCCAGCGCCGGACGCGCCGCAGTCCATAATGCCAGCGCGCGATCGCGGTTCCGCTTGTCGTCAGTGTCTGCCTTTGCCGGAACAGCACTGGGCAATGCGCGCGGTCGCGTCGGATTGCGTTGGTCCGTGCCGACATGCGACAGGTCTCGCGGCGACTTGGCTCCGGCAGCCAGGCCACTATTGAGCGTCGCCTTGATTTCCGGCTCGCCCAAGCCGCTTGCTGCCGCCGCATTGGTCAGGGTTGTCTCGATTCTCTCCAGGCCCAGCGCTTCCGGCGCGCCGGCATGGATCGCTGCCAATTGGAAAGCTGCATTGTAGAGCGTCGCATTGCGAGTGCCGGGCTGCGCCGCAGCGACATTGGCCGCTTCAGTGGCAAGGGCGCTTTCGGCATAGGCTCGGCGGGTGGTTTCAGCAGTAGCTGCGACGCTCATGCGCTCACCTGCATGACTGAGTTGTTGAGAACGGTTGTGAGCCACGAATTCGGTATTGCGATCCGCCACATGGCGTTGGCACAGATAGCGAACGGTGGTACTGTTTCGAAGTTCATAGATTGCTCATCGCGTTGCGCTGCCGGGGAGTTGGTTTACCCAGACAGCCGGTTGTGGATCACACGGGACGCAACAAACAAACGCAACCACTCGTCCGGCCTGGCGGTCACGCGCTGGGCCGTTCGTCTTTTTGAACTGTGGTAACTGTGATATTGAACCGACAAGTGAAGGCGGTCAGTCTGCTAACCGGCTTATCCACGTCTAGCGTTGAGCCAGAAGCCATTCGCGAACGTCCCGGCGCCGGAATGCGGTACGTCGTCCACCCAGCGCCACAGGGGCCGGGAATTCACCACGTCGGATAAGCTTGCGAATGTGCTGCGGATGCAACGGCACCAGCGGTCGCAGATCGTTCAAAAGGATAAAACCCTCGTCTTGAAGCGGATCATGAATGATCTGCGGATCGCTTACGGAGCCCGAGGGTTTGGCGTTCAGTGTTTGCATTGTCACCTCCAAATGCGCGGGAAGGAATTGGTGCGCACTGATGTGATCGCCCAATTCGATTTGCTACGCAGTACCTGTTTGGGATAGCGCGAAACTGGGGGTCATTTTCTCTGAAATCATTCGATATTTTCCCCGCGCAACTTCCGCGACCGAAGCAGTCCGAACGTGCCCAACGATCTGCAATGGGCGGACGTATCGCTGGGTTTCCCTACGTGATCATCGAGACCATGCTGCTCACCCAAAGTGCCCTGCTTCAGTGGACGCAAGCGTCGTAGTGCGGATAGACCTTCAGTCGCCAGATACGATTCATTGGGTCGCCATGGACTGGGGCTCAAAGGTCGGGACGGGCCAATGCATAACAAGGGACTAATACCTACCGCCCGGGGATCACCAGCATGTAGGGGTATCCGTGGGCGAGGCCGCACAGGCTGCACCGCCTGCGCGATCATAGATTTTGTTACCTCAAGCCAGTACTCCCGCGATTTTTCGCGACGTGCACCGGCTGGCTTCATGTAACCGCCCCGGAACTCCTGCACTGCACTGGTTGACACCCCCTTAAACGCAATGTCTGTCGCAGGTCGCTCATTGGTCACTGGATGAACTAGCCCCGACTGGTCCAACGGTGCTAAGCATCGTGCGAAAAATCCCTCAATGAACGCCTGAATTCGTCTTGGCCGTTTCCCGTTGCTCGGCGCAATGGGAGCTTGGTTGACCAATAATGTAAGGATTTCTATGACATACTCTTTGCTGATTTTTTCCGCTTTGACTTCAGCGGGCACAGCAAGACTGAAGTGCTTGCTTAACTGGCGAACCATCAGCAAGGGGTGATCGGCATCGGCAAAGTTGATAGCTGTGCGACGCGTCTCGGCTTCCGCGCCCGGCAAATTTTCGGGACATTGCTGAAGCTTGGCGTCGAGAGCATCTATCGCCGCACGTCGCGTGAGGTGTTCGGACCAGCCGCCCGACGCGATGACGCATTCCTCCAGCGCTAATGCAAGCTCGTTGGCTAGACGGGTCACTTGTCTGATCTGCCCCGCACTTTGCGGCGGCCCCCAATGAAGCTCGTCGCGGCCGTGCCAAGTCTGCCCGAAGGCAAACGCCACCCGGTCGGAAACAAGGCTGTCCAATTCATTTCGCAAATTGTCATCCAGCACAACACCGCCAGCCCTCTCCAGAGCCTCGATGGTCTTGTCACTGATGCGAAACCGGGGTGTGAACTTCGTCACCCCGGATCGGGTCACCGAAGACCATTTTAGAAACTGCACCGCCATTTCAGGAGCTTGACGAGTCGTAGGTACGGCAGTTGGCTTCGAAACATTTCTTCTCTTGCGTTGGGTCATCTCACGCCCCCAGCGCTTCGCGACGCATCGGCACGACATTTGATGATGCAATGTCGCGGCCTTCAACGATGGATTGCACACGACAGCCCCACCACTCCAAGGCGCGGCGCATTGGCTCCATGTGCTTGGCGTGGTTGTAGTGCCGCCCGGCGGTGCTGCGGGGGGCATGGTTCAAGATGCGCTCGATGACTTCGTCAGGATACTCCATCTCCCCTAGGTGGGTGGCAACCGTGCGGCGCAGGTCGTGCGTGTTGAAGGTCTCGACGATACCGGCACCAACCAACTTGCTACGGTTCCGATCCATGGCCCGCGTCCCGGCATTTCGATTGATCGCCCCTGCCCCTTTTGCCGCTGGAAAAACAAACTCCGACGCGACAACCGCAGTGCCATAGCGATCAGCCCGGCGGATGCTTTCGGCATCGGCCCAGGCAATCGCTTCACGAAAGATCGAGACGGCCAGCGGCGACAACGGCAACCGGTGCTCCCGATCCGGCTTGGTGCGGATTGCCGGTATTGTCCACACCCCGCCGTCAAGATCGAGTTCTTTGCGGGCGACACCCAAAATCTCCCCTTGGCGGGTGGCCGTAAGCAATTGGAGCTTCAAAGCATAAACCAGCCCCTTCGACATTCCCGCCTCATGGTCGAGGAAGCACCAGAACAGCCGGATCTCGTCGGCACTGAGCACGCGCTTTCCAACCTTCCCGGTATTCCGCTTGCCGAGTCCTAGCGTTGGGTTGTGTTCCAGCCGACCACTCCGACATGCCCAATTGAAGAGAGTGCGCACTATCTTCAACGCATTGTCAGCCGCTACCAGCGCACCCCTGTCGGCAATGCGCTCAATGACTTCGGAAATTTGCGCCCTCGTCACCGCATCCGCCTTTATTCGCCCGAGCCGTGGAAGGATATCGCGGTCGAGGGTCCGCTGGGTTTCGATGGTCCAACGGCTGGTTTTGCCGCCGCGCGCATTCTTGGCTGCGTGCTCGCGCATGTAGCGTTCGCAGAATGTGGCGAACGTGTCGACAAGCTCTCGTTGCTGGCTGTCATGCAGCGGATCGGCGCCGCCCTCGATTTCAAGCGCCAGCCGCGCAACGCGCTTGCGGGCTTCGGTGAGCGTTACGCCGGGACCGTCTTTCAGTTTCGGATACTGACCAAGCGCGACTTTGGCCCACTTGCCCGTGGCCCGGCTCTTGTAGGCATAGCTCCAGGTCTTTGTTCCATTGGCGGTCACCCGCAATTGCAAGCCAGTCGTGTCGGGCACCCGGAAGTCGGTGCGTGGCCCCTCGGACTTGGCGGCCTTCACTTGCACGTCGTTGATGATGATGAACTTCGATGCCTTGGGCATAGCGTAACGTTTCCCTGGTGCGATCCTGGTGCGATCCCGTGTTGCGCTCACTAGCGCACATGGGCGCATCAATGCGCAAGACATTTCAGGAAAACGCCAACAAATACCGAAAAATATAGAGAAGCCAGGGTGAGCCACCAAGCGCAAGAAACAGCATAACACACAGCTTCCCAAGCTAAATGTCGTCGGTTCAATCCCGATCGCCCGCTCCAGCCGTTCCGATGATTAAGCCAGCCACTTGAAGATCAGCGCGAAGCCAACGCTGATGCCGCTGAACACAACGGTCGCCCAGGCTTTCACCGGGTTGTTCTCAAACATCTGCGCGGCTTCGCGAAACTTGCCGACGTTGCGTGTCCATTTACTGGCGTTGGTTGTTAGCGTGTTGTCGTGGATGCGGTGACAGACGTCGGCGATGATGGTCACCTTGCACTGGGTCGACTGCAGCACCGCGAAGAACAGCCCGCGATTAAACGCATCCGGCTCCTCCGCGCCCTCAAGAAACCCAGCAAGGCTGATGCCGTTCTTCTGCGCCAGCGACTTCAGATGAGGACGCGGCAGATATTCGGTGCCGTAGACGTCCGCCGTGGCAATGGCCAGATCGCAACGTTGATGCTCGTGCAGCACATAGGGATTTCCGCCGAGGCGCGCGTAACGATGTTCAAGTGCAGTGAACCCGAATGTCAGGTCGCGCATGTTCCAATGGACAAAGCGCATGCCCCTGTCATGGCTAAGGAAATCAAAATAGCGGTCGAGCATCGCCCGCTCCAGGCGATCCATATATTGCCCGGCCACGCGTACCGGCACGCCTGCCAGCTCCAGCTCCTGGTGGATTGAGAACGAGATGGTCTGGCCGCTATCGAGGTTGCGGATGGCAATCGCGGCGACGCGCGGTGATCCCTGCGAATCCGGCGTCCGGAAGCTCTGACAGGCGTAGTGAACAACGTACACCGT
>JAYSVA010000171.1:0-8973 GCA_043718785.1 Hyphomicrobiaceae bacterium | reverse complement strand
CGGTTCGGAGGGAGGGGTGGCGTCAAGCCATCCCTACCCCTATTGAGAATGTGGGGATTTGGCCTCGCATTCGCTCGGCCAAATCCCCGTCGGCAGCGATACTGTGGCCAAGATGTGTGAATCCCGTAGGCCTCAAGGGGGAGGAGGCGAAAACCGGGAGTGTGGAGCAAGACTTAGCGTCAAATGCGATTGGCTTGCCCTTACGGGGAAGGTGGCCCCAGGTCGAATTTGGGGCCAGATGGGGGGGGGCTGCGTTGTCGCAAAAGCAAGATTTGAATTGCCCTGCTTGATCGCCAGCGCCCAGATTTTACCCTAACTCAGTTGTGACAAGACATGGCGCGCACCTTGCGCCATAGCTGTTATTCTGTTGAAGTAGCTGGATGCGTGGTATCGTCCGGGGCATAAGCGTTTTGTAGGCGTAGGAGCGCGTGTTGGCTAGGTCGTCGAAGTTATTCCGAGTGTTGGTGCTGCCGACGGTTGTCGCGTCGATGGTTCTTGTGCCAGCTGCCGCTATGGGTCAGTCGGCCCCGCCGCCGCCCGCTCCAGCTGCCGCACAGCCGGTTCCGGCCCAGACGGAAGGTTGGCTCATGCGCCAGTGGCGGGCGCTGTCGGGTGCCGTGTTCGGTGGTGACGAACGCGGGCGCAGTGCGGTGCCGGCTGCCAGTGCGGCACCCAAAGCCGGAATTGCCGCCGCTGGCACCAGTGGTGCCGCCCCCGGAGCGCCGCCCCCCGCTGCCGTGACCACGAGTTTGCCGGTCTCCCGCGAACTGATCGAATGGGACGACTACACTGGCCGCTTTGATGCCATCGATACCGTCGAGGTGCGCAGCCGCGTTTCCGGGTTCCTGCTGTCGGTGCACTTCAAGGATGGTCAGCGGGTCAAAAAGGGCGATTTGCTCGCAACCATCGATGCCCGGCCGTTCGAACGGGTGCTGGATCAGGTCAATGCCGAGCTGGCGGCCAGTCAGACCAAGGTCGAGAGCACCACGAAGGACGTGGATCGCGGCCGGGCCCTGGCGGAGCGGCGGATTATCGCCGAGAAGGTATTCGACGACCGTTCCAACCTGAAGCGCGAGGCTGAGGCTGCCGTGAAGGTGGCCGAAGCCAAGGTCAAAACTGCCGAACTCGACGTGTCGTTCACCCGCATTACCGCACCAATGGATGGCGTCATCGGGCGCAACCTCGTGTCGGCGGGCAATTACGTGCAGGCCAGCACGCTGCTGATGGCCAGCATCGTCGCGCAGGACCCGATGCACATCTATTTCGATGTCAGCGAGAACAACACGATCAAGTACAAGCGCTTGCTGGCGGGGCCGCTGGCATCGGGTGCTTTAGCTGCAAACGGCGGCGTCAAAACCGGGGCGACGGACCAGGCCGGGCAGGTCGAAATTGCGCTGGGTGATGAAACTGGGTTCCCGCATAAGGGCCGGATCGATTTTGCCGACAACCGCCTGGACCCGACCACGGGCACGCTGCGGATGCGGGCGCTGGTTGACAACAAGGCCGGGCTGTTCTCAGCGGGCATGTTTGCCCGCGTGCGCATTCCCGGCTCCGCCAAGGCGATCACGCTGCTACTGCCGGATGATGCCATTGGCACCGATCAGGCCGCCAAATTCGTCTATGCGGTGGCCGAGGACGGCACCAGCGCCCGTAAAGTCGTGACGCTCGGGCCGGTGATCGATGGCCTGCGGGTGGTGCGAACCGGCATTGCGGCAACGGACTGGATCGTCACCAAAGGCATTCAACGCGTCCGCCCCGGCCAGAAGGTCAACGCCAAGCGGGAGCCGATTCAGGTGACCGCCTCGGCTCCAGCTCCGGCAGTGCCAACAGCGCGATAAAAAGTTGTAAAAAAGTTATCCCCGCCGTGTTTGCAGGCTTTATTGTACCTTTTGTCCCTGCACGTGCAGGGCACAGGTAGGGCCGAACAAAGGAGGACAGTCGGTATGAATATGAGCCGTTTCTTTATCGACCGTCCCATCTTCGCAATGGTGGTGTCGCTGTTTGTCACCATCATTGGTGCCATCGCGTACATGGGCCTCGCCGTCACGCAATTCCCGGAGATTACGCCACCGACCATCTCGGTCACCGCCAGCTATCCCGGTGCCAGTGCGCAGACGGTGGCCGATACCGTCGCCGCCGTCATCGAGCAGGAGGTCAATGGCGTTGATGGCATGCTGTACATGTACAGCCAATCCACCAGCGACGGCTCGATTTCGCTGACCATCACGTTCGAAATTGGCACCGACATCGATAAGGCGCAGGTGCTGGTGCAAAACCGCGTCGCCTCGGCCGAACCGCGCCTGCCGGACGAAGTGCGCCGCTCCGGCGTCACCGTGCGGAAGAACTCGCCGGATTTGCTGCTGGTCGTGCATCTGGTGTCGCCCGACAAGACCTATGACCAGGTGTACATCTCGAACTATGCGCTGCTCAACGTCCGCGACGTGCTGGCCCGCATCGAGGGCGTCGGCGCGGTCAACCTGTTCGGCTCGCGTGAATATGCCATGCGCGTCTGGCTCGATCCGGAGCGGATCGCCGGGCTTGGCATGACGGCTGAAGAAGTGCTGGCGTCGTTGCGCAGCCAGAACACCCAGGTTGCCGGTGGCTCCATCGGCGAACCGCCGATTGCCGGTACGGGTGCCTTTCAGTTGTCATTGCAACTTAAGGGCCGCCTGAAGGACGCGGGCGAGTTCGGCGAGATCATCGTCAAGTCGGGCACGGACGGCCGGGTGGTGCGGCTGAAGGATATCGGCCGCATTGAGCTGGGTGCGCTGAACTATAACACCTACGGCTATCAGGACCGCCACCCCGCAACCGTGATGGTGATGACCCAGCAGCCCGGGTCCGACGCGCTGAAGACCGCTGAAAACATCAAGAAGGCGATGGCCAATCTGGCACCACGCTTCCCCAAGGGCCTGGAGTATCGCATCGTCTACAACCCGACCGAGTTCATTGCAGTCTCGATCTCGGAGCTGAAAAAGACCATCATGGAGGCGGTGGCGCTCGTCGTGCTCGTGGTGCTGCTGTTCCTGCAGACCTGGCGGGCGACGATCATCCCCGTGGTCGCGATTCCCGTGTCGTTGATCGGCACCTGCGCCGTCATGCTCGGGCTCGGCTATTCACTCAATACGCTGACGCTGTTTGGCCTCGTTCTGGCAGTCGGCATCGTGGTGGACGATGCCATCGTGGTGGTCGAGAACGTTGAGCGCAAGCTGGCGCAGGGGCGGACAGCCCTGCAAGCCGCCCGCGAGACCATGGACGAGGTCGGCACGGCGCTGATCGCCATCGCGTTGGTGCTGAGCGCCGTGTTCATCCCGACCGCGTTCGTGTCCGGCATCACCGGCCAGTTCTACCGGCAGTTCGCCGTGACGGTGGCGACGGCGACGATCATTTCCGCGTTTGTGTCGCTGACGCTGAGCCCGGCACTGGCGGCGATCCTGTTCAAAGGGCACGGCCGGCACGGCGGGGGGCACGGCGTCGACGATCAACAGCCAGCGAAACGGCGGTCTATTTTGGCTAGAGTGCTGGCTCGTGTGGTCGCCATAATCAGTAGCCCGCTGCGGTGGTTCTTCCGGGGTTTCAATGTCGTTTTCGGCTGGCTCGAGAACGCCTACGCGGGCCTCGTGCGGTTTGTCATTCGCATTCCGAGGCCGATGTTGGCGGTCTATGCCGGACTGATCGCGATTGCCGGTTGGCTGCTGATGCAGACGCCAACCGGGTTCATCCCGGCTATCGACCGTGGCATCATCATCGTGTCGGTGCAGCTGCCCGCCGGTTCGTCGCTGGAGCGGACGGATGCGATCCTGAAGCGCGTCAATGAAATCACGCTCTCAACGCCAGGGGTGATCCATTCGTCCGGTTATGCCGGGCGTTCCGGTGCGACATTCACCAACGCCACCAATGCGGCTGCCCTGTTTGTGGTGCTGGATGATTTCCAGGTGCGGGCCAAGAAGGGCCAGACCATCCAGAAGCTGGCGGCGGAGCTGCGGCAGAAATTCGGGGCCATCCAGGAGGCGCAGGCGCTGGTGTTCATACCGCCCCCCGTTCGTGGCATCGGTTCGGCCTCCGGCTTTTCGCTGCGGCTGCAGGATCGTGGTGGCCTTGGTTCCACCGAGTTCTCGCGCGTTGCCAACCAGCTGATCGGGGCGCTGAACCAGACGCCGGGTCTGACCAACGCCTTCACCACCTTCCAAACGGTAACGCCGCAGATCTTCGTCGACGTCGACCGCACCAAAGCGCAGATGCTGCGGGTGCCGGTCAACAACATCTTTGAGGCGATGCGGATCTATATGGGGTCGGCTTATGTCAATGATTTCAATATGTTCGGGCGCACGTACCGGGTGACGGCGCAGGCCGACGGCAACTTCCGGCTGGATCCGGATAACGTCGCCCGCATCCGCGTGCGCAACACCGATGGCCAGATGGTGCCGCTGGGGTCGCTGGTGACGTTTAAGGAAGTCGCCGGGCCGGAGCGGGTGCCGCGCTACAACTTGTTCCCGACGGTGGAGATCAACGGCGCGGGGGCTCCTGGCATCTCGTCGGGCCAAGCGCTGGAGATGGTGCAGCAGGTGGCCGCGCGCGTGCTGCCGGATGGCGTCGGCTATGAGTGGACCGACCTGTCGTTCCAGGAGAAGCGCGCGGGGCGGACGGGTTACTACATCTTTGGCCTGTCGGTGCTGTTCGTGTTCCTGGCGCTCGCCGCCCAGTACGAGAGCTGGTCGCTGCCGCTGTCGATCCTGCTGATTGTGCCGATGTGCCTGCTGTCGGCGGTGTTCGGCGTCTGGTTGCACGGCCAGGACATCAACATTCTGACCCAGATTGGGTTCGTCGTGCTCATAGGATTGGCGGCGAAAAACGCCATTCTGATTGTCGAGTTCGCCCGACAATTGGAGGACCAGGGCCGCGACCGGTTCGAGGCCGCCATCGAAGCCTGCCGGATGCGGTTGCGGCCGATCCTGATGACATCGCTGGCGTTCACCCTCGGCGTCGTGCCGCTGTACATCGCGACCGGCGCGGGGGCGGAACTGCGCATCGCGCTGGGTACCGCCGTGTTCTGGGGCATGATCGGCGTGACGTTGTTCGGCCTCGTGTTCACGCCGATCTTCTATTGCGTTATCCGGGGCTGGAGTGCGGGGAAAGTGGCTGCGGCTGCGCCAACAGACAATGCTGGGGTGGTGGCGGCGGAATAATCCGACTGGTGGTCGATTTTTGTTGCTATCATGTTCTTTTTGTGCCAATGTGTTCTTGTGGCGATGCAACATTGAAAGTGCTGTCTATGACCGAAACGGAAAATCTGACGTTGAGGCTGCTGCGCTCGATTGATGGGAAGCTTGATCGGGTCCACGACGACGTCCGGGACATCAAAGTGCGCTTGACCTCGGTCGAGGAAGCGTTGGCAGGTGTCAACCGCCGGATCGACCGCACCGAAGGCCGTTTGGATCGGATCGAGCGGCGGCTTGAGGTTGTGAGTGGTTAAATCGCAATTGGGGTGGCAAACATGAGTACGATTACCGAGGACCGCATTCAGCGTATCGAAGCCCGCGTGACAGCGGTGGAGCACGCGCAAAACGACAACACGCAATCCCTGCGCTTCATCGTGACGACCGTCGCGCAGATGAAGGCCGTGCAGGATGATCACGGCCATATCCTTGAGGAACATAGTCGGAAACTCGGTGAACTACGCGCGGATATGAGTAGCCTGCGCTCGGAGGTGGGCGGAATGCGGACAGAGGTTGGCGGTCTGCGCACGGAGGTCGGCGGCCTTCGAACTGACCTTCAGGGGCTGCGCAAGGAGCTACCGACCATCGTGGCCGATGTCATGCGCGAGGTGCTGCGCGAACAGCGGTGAACTGTGGCTCAGCCTGCGCGGCGGGCCTGGGCGCGCATGTTGATGGAGCGTGGGACTGTGGCACGCTTGGCTTTGCGGGCCTGGATGTAGGCGTCCAGTAGCGAGACTTCGATGGGGCTGAGGCGCAGGCCGAGTTTGCTGCGGCGCCACAGCACATCGTCGGTCGATTGGGCCCACTCGTGGTCCATCAGATAGTCGACTTCACGGGCGGTCAGGCCCGCACCGAACGACAGGCCTAAGTCTGTCGGCGTCTTGACCCCCTGCAACATCACGTTCGCGTCGGTGCCGTAGGCGCGCACCAGCCGCCGCAGGGTGGTCGGCTCGATGAACGGATACTGACGCAGTAGCCCGGCGAACCGGTCAACGCCGCCATCAACCGGGAAGTTGCCACCGGGGAGGGGCGCGGTTGCGGTCCACTTGCCCAGGCGGCGGCCGAGTACCGGCTCCAGCTTCGTGATCACGGCTTCGGCGAGGCGGCGGTATGTGGTGATCTTGCCGCCGAACACTGACAGCAGCGCTGCCATACCGGAGGGTTGGTCGAGCTCAAGCACGTAGTCGCGGGTGGCTTCCTGCGCCGCCGTCGCGCCGTCGTCGTACAGTGGCCGCACGCCCGCATAGGACCAGCGGATGGCGGCCGCTGTGATGGGGCGACGGAGGTATTCGTTCACCGACTTGAGCAGGTAGGCCACCTCGCTGTCGCTGATCTTGATCTGACCGCCGTCGGTCGGCAGGGCGTCCGCCTTGAAATCCTCGTCAGTGGTGCCGATCAGGGTGAAATCCTGCTCATAGGGGATCGCGAAACAGATGCGCCCGTCCGCATTCTGGAACATGTAGGCGCGGTCGTGGTCGAACAGCCGGTCGACGACGATGTGGCTGCCTTTGATCAGGCGCGCTTTGGCCGGTGCCTCGACGTTCAAGTCATGCAGCATCGAACCGACCCAGGGGCCGCTGGCATTGACGACGCAGCGGGCGCGGACGCTGTCGTGGCCGGTCGGCGTGGTGAGATCTAGCACCCACTGGCTGCCATCGCGGCGACCGCTGGTGACGGCGGTATGCGGTAGTATCAGCGCGCCTTTGCTGGCGGCATCGCGGGCATTGAGGATGACCAGCCGCGAATCCTCAACCCAGCAATCCGAATACTCGAAGGCGTGGAGGTAGTCGGACTTCAGGCCAGTGCCGACCGGGTCCTGATCGAGGCGCAGTGACCGGGTGGCGGGCAGCAGTTTGCGACCGCCCATGTGGTCGTAGAAGAACAGGCCGAGCCGGATCATCCAGCGTGGCCGCAACCCGGCGTGATGCGGCAGCACGAACCGCAGCGGCCAGATGATGTGCGGGGCCGCGCGCAGCAGCACTTCGCGTTCCTCAAGGGCCTCTTTGACAAGCCGGAACGCGCCATGTTCGAGGTAGCGCAAGCCGCCGTGGATCAGCTTGGTTGACGCCGCTGACGTCGCGCCGCCCAGGTCGGCTTTTTCTAGCAACACGACGCGATAGCCCCGCCCGGCGGCGTCGCGGGCAATGCCGGTGCCGTTGATGCCGCCGCCAATCACGGCGATGTCGAACACGTCGTCGCTCACGTCGCTGTCCTTCGTCGCGGGGCCTCGGAATCAGTCAGGTCGGATCAGCTAATGCTGTGCACGAGATATGGTTACTAATTTACTCATGGCTGGGTCGTTCCAACATTACGTGGGGCAGTGGCTGCTTGGATGGCAATGGCCAATAGGATGATTACGCCCCCCAGCATGGTGCCAACGGACGGGGTTTCTTTGAAGAACAGATAACCCCAGAGCGGCGCCATCACGGCTTCCGCTTGGGCCAGCATGGTAAAGGTGACAGCATCGATGGTGCGCGAGCCCTGGCCGAACAGGAACAGGCCAGCCGAGAGCAGCAGTGCGCCATGGAAAAACGCGATCATCGCATCCGGCGTTGAGGCGAGCAGCGGCAGGCCGAGTAGGTGAGTTGCGATGGCACCGGCGGCGGCGGTCAACAGGCCAACAGCGATCAGCGCCGCATCGAGGTCTTGCGGGGACGTGCCGCGCGTGCACAGCGTGTAGGCGGCGAAGCCAAACATCGACAACACCGCGAGGATGAGCCCGAGTTGCCCGCCGCCCACCTGGCTGATGCCACCGCTGGTCATCAGGCCAACGCCCGCAAGGCCTAGCGCGATGGCGACGCCGGTCCATAGGGTGATGCGTTCGCCGAGCACGGGCCAAGCGAGAGCGGCTGCAACTAGGGGCGCCAGCGAGCAGATCAAAAACACTTCGGCGAAGGTGGCGATTTTGACTGAGGAGATGAAGGTGATTTGGCTCAAGGTCATGCCAAGCGCTGCCACCCATGCGATGCCGCGCAGGCTGGTGACCTGGCGCAACGGGTTTTGCGCACCGCGGATGGCGGCAATGGCCACCAGAGCGGCCGTAAAGCCAAGCGCGCGCCAGAAAATGTACACCCAGGCGTCGGTGCCGCTGGTATTGCGGATGCAGAATACGCCCATGCTGAGCACCACGCCCGCCAGCACCACCAGCGCACAGCCGCGCAGGAAATGGCGCCCATGTGGCGCTTCTGCCTGCGCCTGGAGCGCTGATCCGTCCATGATTATTCCCATCCACACCTGACCGCACATGTGGATAGCCGGAGCCGGGCGAGACCGCGATGGAATTCGTCTCAACCTGCAGGTTTGTCGCGTCTGGAGCCGGTCAGCCCAGCAGCTTATCCTTGGCTTGGTTGATCTTGGCGGCGAGGTAGGTGGAGCCGCCGAGGTCGGGGTGCAGCTTTTTCATCAAGTCACGGTGGGCGGCGCGGATCTCGTCGGTGCTGGCGCCCGCCTTGAGGCCGAGCACTTCCAGCGCCTCTTCCTTGGTCATGATGCCGCCAGCGCCTGGGGTGGCCTCGGCGCGCGCCATATCTTCGCGCCAGGTGCTGTGGATGCGGTCGAGATAGGTCTCGAGCAGTTGCGCCGATTGCGGGTCGGCGAACCGGCAGTCCTGCCACAGCAGAGCCAGTTCAGCCGGGGCCATCCGGTCGATTTGGCGGCCTTTGAATACACCCTTGAGGATCCGGCCTTTGAGATCGCCGGTGGTGTGGTCCAGCTCCATGTCCAGATGCGCCGTTTGCACCCGTGAGGTCTGGCCTGG
>JAYSVA010000018.1:0-4785 GCA_043718785.1 Hyphomicrobiaceae bacterium | reverse complement strand
CCGCCGCGTTGGCCTGCCACAGCTCGATCATTGCGTCCTTCAGCGGCAGCCCGTCGTGGTCGAACACGTGCATTTCGATGGAGATGCGCTCACCAGGGATGCCAGCGGGCGCGATATCGCGCTCAGTGGTCCAGCCGAACACCATGTGCAGATAGGGCCCTACCGTCTGGGATGGCGTCAGGCCGAGGCGTTCAGTGGTCATGGCGATTTCCAATGTACTTTAGCAACGCAGCCCAACCGTCAGACACCGAATGGTGTCGCGTCGCGGCCACGGACAACGATGTCGAACTTATAGCCGAGCGCCCAGTCGGGTTCGGTGACGTCGATGTCGAAATCCGAGACCATGCGAGCCCGGGACTTCTCGTCTTTCACCGCGCCCATGATCGGGTCGAACTTGAACAGCGGGTCACCGGGGAAGTACATCTGCGTAATCAGGCGGGTGGCAAAACTCGGCCCAAACACCGAGAAATGGATGTGCGCGGGACGCCATGCGTTGCGGTGGTTCGGCCAGGGGTATGCGCCGGGTTTGATGGTGGTGAAGCGATACCGGCCCTCGGCATCAGTGACGACACGACCGGCCCCATAGAAGTGCGGATCGAGCGGGGCCGCATGGATTTCGCCCGGATGCTTGTAGCGACCGGCCGAATTTGCCTGCCACACCTCCACCAGCGAGTTCGGTATAGGCCGACCGTTCTCATCCATCAGACGGCCCGTCACAATGATGCGTTCGCCAATCGGCTCGCCATTCGACTGGGTGGTGAGATCGGCGTCCGTCGCCAGCACGGGCTCGTGGCCGTAGGCGGGGCCAGTCACTTCGGAGAGGGTGTGGGGGATGATCACCAGCGGGCGGCGCGGCGAGCGCTTCACCGTGCTCTTATACTCCGGCGACAGCGACAGCGCGTGCGCGTCCGCCGGTTCTTTCAGAAAGCCAACCGGGTCTGCCATTGGGCGTCCTCGTCAATCGCAACAAATTCTGTGGCACGATGCCAGCGAGGCCAGTCGCTGGCAACTGCGCGATCTGATGCATCACGTCGTTGTACCGTCTCGAAATCTCAACGTCGGCCAGCCCGGAGGTTAACGATTCCGGCCTCGGCAACGGCCACTACCCTGTGAACAATGATTACCTGTGGAAAACGTTGAAGAAGGCTCTCCGGTTACACCTCTAAACCCCGAAATCGACTCTAAGTGCCCCGGAGTTTGCGGTTCCTGTCGTCAAATAACGTCGTGTGTCTTGAAATTGCCGGTTTTGAGACGAAATGTCTCCTCACGGTAGGACGATGTTTACGACTGCGGGAGTAGTTTAAGCGCAGATCGAGCGCTGTATCAGGTGGTGTCATGAGTGCACGTATTGTCGAGTTGTCAGAGTTCGTTGCCCGGCGCGTTGCGTCGATCCAGCAGAAGCGCGTGGAAACGGGCTATCGGGAAAACGCAGCGACGACCACCGAGCCAGCGGCTCCGGATGCCGACGGCCACCGCTTCTTCTTCTGGCGCGGTGCCACCGGCGAACGCTATGTCCACACTGTTTTCAGCCTGATGGAATGCCCAGAGCTTCCGCGCTCCATCTACATTCTCGTCAAGCGCGACGCCAACGAGCGCCGCACCGTGCTGCATGTCGGCCGCGCAGATCATGAAGCCAACTCGCTCAACCTCGCCGAAATGCGCTTCCGTGGCGCCTCCGTAGGTGCCAACGAAGTGCACGTGCATTTCCTCGTCGAAGGTGATCGCGAACGCCGCCTCGTCGAATTCGACCTGCAGTCCGGCCTGATGGGCGACCGTGGCACACGGAATAGGGTGTCGTAAGCCCTACATTGTCTTACTCGCCCACACCGCCATCTGGCGGCGGTAGATGAAGCGGCGGCGTTCGCCGAGCTTGAGCAACCGTGCCTCAAAGGGACGGCGGCGGACGACGGCCAGCAGCGCCGATGCCGATGGATGGGTCATGGCATTGCCGTTGACCCGCCCACCCGGGCGCGCAACGCAAGGGCCAATTCGAACGAGCAGGCGCTCCAGTTCCGGCTCGCGGATACCGAGCTTGCCGAGCTGCTCCACCGTGTTGATGAGATAGTCCAGGTTCACGCCAGAAATGCCGCGCGCGCCGGTGATCAGCCGCGCCTGCTGCGTCAGCGACAGTTGCCCGGCGTAGCTCGGGTGTCCACGCTCAACGATGTAGGCCTGCGCCATGACGGTGCGGTGGGTGCCGTCCCGGAGTTGCACCGGCACCAGCGTCTCGCGATAAACGCCGTGCACCTGCTCACGGTCGCGCAGGTAATCGAGGGTTTCGCGGGCGTGCGCGGGTGTGACTCGCAGCGCCACGCCATCGCAGACGCCGCCGCGATCTAGCCCGAGCACGAGGCCCGGACGGCTGCCGCTGCCACGGTGGTTGGTCGAATAGATGCAGAAGCAACGCCGATAGCCGGTCACCCGGCCAATCACGGCCTCATCGTGCGGGAAACCCGGCTTCCACATCAGCGAGCCGTACCCGAAGATCCAGATGTCGGACGCCGCTGCAGGTTTCACTTTTTTGCGGGCTCCGCATGCTCGGGCGTCTGGCCATGCCGTCCGAAATCAACCGCCGCCGTATCCTGCCCGGCCTGGATGATGCCGCGCCGGACTTGGCGGGCCTCTGAAAACAACCGGTGCAGCGTGTCGCCGTCACCGTAGCGGATGGCACGTTGTAACTCCGACAGGTCCTCCTGGAACCGGCCGAGCATCTCCAGCACGGCGTCGCGGTTGTTCAGGAACACGTCGCGCCACATCGTCGGATCAGACGCAGCAATGCGGGTGAAATCGCGGAAACCGCCCGCTGAGAACTGAATGACCTCGCTGTCGGTAACACGGCCGAGGTGGGCGGCGGTATTGACGATGTTGAACGCAATCAGATGCGGCACGTGGCTGGTGATGCCGAGCACGAGGTCGTGGTGTTCCGCCGTCATCAGCTCAACTTTCGAGCCGACACCTTCCCAGAACGCCTGAAGTTTCGTGATTGCCGCTTCATCGCTACCGGGCACGGGGGTGAGAATGCACCAGCGGTTGTCGAACAGCGTTGCGAAGCCCGATTCAGGGCCGGAATGCTCGGTGCCGGCAATCGGGTGGCCGGGGATAAAGTGCACGCCTTCAGGCACGTGCGCGGCACAATCGCGGACGATGGCCCCCTTGACCGAGCCGACATCTGTGAGGATCGCCCCCTTGGCCAGATGCGGGCCTATTTCGGCGGCTAACGCCCCGCATGCGCCGACCGGCACGCCGAGAATGACGAGGTCGGCACCCTGCACGGCTTCGGCGGCGGTGTCATAGGCGCGGCTGATCAGGCCGATGCGCAAGGCCGTGGCGCGGGTTTCAGCGGACCGGGCATGGCCGACGATCTCGCCCGCCAAGCCGCCGCGCCGCATGGCGTGCGACAGCGACGACCCGATCAGCCCGATGCCGATCAGTGCCACCCGCTTAAACAGTGGAGGTTTCACAGTCATGCGACTTTGGCCTTGAGAAAGTCGGTCAGCGCGGAAATCACGGCGCGGTTATCGGCTTCGGTGCCGATGGTGATGCGCAAGGCGTTCGGCAGCCCGTACCCAGCAACCCGGCGAACGATGATGGCACGGGATTTCAGGAACGCATCGGCCGAACCGGCATCACGGCCTTTATCGGGCGAAAAATGCACCAGCAGGAAGTTGCCGACGCTCGGCGTTACCTTCAGGCCCAGCGCCTCCAGCGACGCGGTCAGCCACGGCAGCCACGTGTCGTTATGGGCAATCGCCTGCTCCTGGAATGCCCGGTCCTCGATGGCCGCAACGCCGGCGGCAATGGCCGGTGCTGACACGTTGAACGGCCCGCGCGTGCGGTTCAGCACGTCCATGACCGCTTCCGGGCCATAACCCCAGCCGAGCCGCAGCGCACCGAGCCCGTGGATCTTCGAGAACGTCCGAGTCATGATGGTGTTTTCGGTCGTCGCCACCAGTTCCAGCCCGGCTTCATAGTCGTTCCGCCGGACGTATTCGCAATAGGCGGCATCGAGCACCAGCAGCACGTTCGGGGGCAAGCCCGCCCGCAAACGGCGTACCTCATCGAACGGCACATAGGTGCCGGTCGGGTTGTTCGGGTTGGCCAGGAACACGATTTTGGTTTTTGGCGTGACGCAGGCCAGGATGGCGTCAACGTCGGTTTTTAGGTCCTTTTCCGGCGCAACCACCGGCGTGGCACCGCAGGCCAGAATCTGGATTTTGTACACCAAAAAGCCGTACGTGGTGTAGATCGCCTCGTCGCCTGGGCCGAGATAAGCGTGCGCAATCAGTGCCAAAATCTCGTCTGATCCGGCACCGCAAACAATGCGGTCCGGATTCAGACCGTACACACGGGCAATGGCTTGCCGCAGTTTCGTGGCGGTACCATCGGGGTAGCGCTCCAACTGATGCGCTTCAGCCTGGAACGCGGCCACGGCCTTCGGCGACGACCCCAGCGGCGACTCGTTGGACGACAGCTTGATCGGCGTCATGCCACCGGGCACGCCGCTTTCACCGGGCACATATGCCACGATGTCGAGGATGCCAGGACGCGGCACGGGCAAAGTAGTCAGGGCGGATGCGGACATCAGGGCACACTCATCTAGCGCAAAGCAATATGGCCGCCCGAGTGATAGGCGGCCACATCCAATAAATCAAACAGCTTTGCGCCACACCACCACCGGTCTCAGACCCGTATGGTTGCACCAGCAATTGAGCGCGGCCCTTCATGCACCCGGTTGCTGTAGTTGCCGGACTTGACGATCCACTGGCCGCTCGCCGTCTGGCCGGT
>JAYSVA010000170.1:0-8978 GCA_043718785.1 Hyphomicrobiaceae bacterium | reverse complement strand
CCATGATCGGTTTGTCCTGTCGGTTGCACCCGATAAGACAAGAATCAGTGTTCGCAGCGGTTGCCCATGAGTCACTTTAGCCGATGCAATCCACTAGCCTCAAGGGGGGGAGGATGCGAAACCCGCAAACTTATTGCCAGTTGCCGTACATGCAATCGCCCTGCGGTATGAGGGGCGGTCGTTATTGATTGAGAATATTGCGGCGGGCAGCCTCGCCAAGTAGCCCGGAGCGCGTCGATCCGCGCTCGCGGGCAGCGCGGTCGATAGCCGCCAACAGGTGCTCGTCGATGGTAATGTTGATGCGTACCGTTTTGCCGGGCGGCGCATAGGGCACCAATGCCACGGCCACGTGCCCAGCAAAGTCGTCGGCGAAGGCTGGATCGGCGCGCACTTGGTCAAGCGGGCGCGGCAATGGCACGGTGTCGCCGTGATCGCGCATGTGCTCAACGTGGAATGCCACAGCGGCGGCGGCATTCGTCAGTGCGTCTTGTTCGGTATCGCCAACAGCAATGCAGCCAGGTAGGTCCGGGAATGACACGCCAAAGGCGCTGCCGGAATCCTTATGGATGATGGCAACGATTTGCATACGAACTCCTTCAGTGCGGAGGCCAGGGCAATAACGCCTGTCGGTAGATTGAGCGCACAGTTCCGGTTGGCAAATCCTTTTTGGGGTGCGGCACCGTTACCGTGCCTGGTTTGGTGATATGGCGGAAGTGGTGGTGGCTGCCATTGATGCGGTCGAGCTTCCAACCATCAGCTTCAAGCTTCTTGATGATGTCCCGGCTGTCGATGATCTTTCGTCCGCCGGTTGGGTCATTAGTATCACAAATCGCGAGGTTGTCAATAATTCGTGTGTATTCGTGTGGCTATTGAAGCGATGCAGCCCGTCCCAACTCATACGCCACGATCGCGACCAGTTGATCGCAATCCGCTGCCGTGAGTGTCAGCGGCAGGCGGATGTCGCAGAGGCGGTCGAGGACGCGGGCGGTGTGGACGGGTGTGTGCGGATCGTTGATGTAGCCCCACGAGCGCGACTGGCTGGTGAAGCCGACCGGCTCCTTGGACCCGAACCATTTGATGAACACGCCCTTGGTCTTGCACCCTTCCAGGAATGCCGCAAAGGCGCGGTCGTCGAGTCCTGAGACCATGAACTGGATCGAGCTTTGCACGTAGGCTTCGGCTTGTGGCCGCTTCGGCAGGCGCAAGCCCGGCAGCTTCGCGAGCCCGGTGGCGATGGCATCGTGGCTGGTGTTCCAACGGCGGGCGCGGTCCTCGATCAGCGGCAATTGCGGGCGGGCCATGGCGGCAACGACGTTGGACATGCGCATGCTGAAATTCGGCGTCACGCCTTTCCAGCGCTCGAACACGTCGGCGGGCGGGCGGGCGTGGTGCTGGCCGTACAGCATGTAGCTGCCGGAATACAGGATGGCGCGGGCGGCGATGTCGTCGTCGTCGGTGGCCAGCATGCCGCCTTCGCCGGTGTTGACGTGCTTGTAGCTCTGGAACGAGAAGCACCCGGTCGCGCCGAACGTGCCGGTGTGGCGGCCTGCCCATTTCGCCCCCTGGGTGTGGGCGCAATCCTCGATCAAGGTGATGCCGTGCCGCTGGCAGATCTCGACCACGGCGTCCATGTCGGCGATGTGGCCGCGCATGTGCGACAGCAGCAGGTGTTTGGCGCCCGATGCCTTAGCCTTGGCGTCGAGGTCGTTGAGGTCGATGGTGAGGTCGTCGGTGATGTCCACCAGCACATGCTCAGCCCCCGCATGGGCAACGGCACCGGGCACGGGGGCGAGCGTAAAACTGTTCATCAGCACTTTGTCGCCGGGTTTGACGCCGGTGGTCAGCAGCGACAGGAACATCGTGCTGCCGCAGGAGTTCAGGCCGACGGCGTATTTGCGACCGATGGAGGCGGCGAACTCGACCTCGAGCTGTGAGACCTCCTCGCCAACGTTGCGGGCCTCGGCATAGCGATGCAACCGCCCGTCCGCCAGCAGCGCCGTCACCCGCTCCACCGCCGCCTGTGGTATCTCCGGCGGCGCGCCAAGATCGACGGTGAGAGGGAGAGGTTCGGTAGGCATATGCGGTCCTTGAGGTGCCTAGATTGAGTGAAAGCGCCATTGTCGCGGTTGATATCGAGCAGGAGTGTATCCGATATTTGCTGTCAAAAATTATTTTCACCCTGGCCCCAAGGATTCCGTAATCAGCGCCGTCTAATGATTGAGAACGGGTGGATAGTGGGGTTGGCGTGGCGGATGCACTGGATCATGGGCTGGCAGGGAAGGCGGCGGCGGGCGACCGGGCGAGCTTCGCGGTGCTTGTGGAGCAGTGCTACGACCGCATTCATCGGACGGCGTGGCGGTTTACCGGCAGCCAGCAGGATGCCGAGGATATCGCCCAGGATGTCTGCCTGAAATTGGGCGCGGCGATCAAAGGGTGGCGCGGTGACAGCAGTTTCGAGACGTGGCTGTACCGACTGACCTATACAACTGCGATTGACTATATCCGGGCCCATAAGCGGTTCGCCCTGGCCGAAGCCGACAATGTGATTGCGCTGTTTGACGGGCAAACGTTCCCGAGCCCGGATGCTGGTGCCGATAATGATGATTTGTGGGCGGCAGTGCGGGCGCTGCCGAACCAGCAACGCGATGCGGTGCTGCTGGTCTACGCTGAGGAACGCTCGCATGCCGAGGCGGCAGTGATATTGGGTTGCAGCGAGAAGACGGTGTCCTGGCACCTGTTTGAGGCTAGAAAACGGTTGAAGGTCAAGCTTGAAGCGCCTGTGCCTCATGTGCCCCCAAAACTGGCGACGGCGTGTAGGTTGGGTCAAGCCCCCTTGCGCGACCCAACAGTCACGGGTGCTGCCGAAGTTGTTGGGTCGCGCAAAAGCTTGACCCAACCTACGGGACCGGACCCGATCACCGCACAGCAACTGCCATCTGCAGAAGGGAGGGCTACCACATGACGGATCGAGACCTACACTCCCTGAAGGATTTGGCGACGCCAGCCCCCCGCGTGGACGCTAAAGTGCGTGCCATGACCATCGGCATGGCCTCGTTTGATAACGCGCAAAAAGAATGGCCCGAGTCTTTTCAAGTGCCTACCCAAGGAACACCTGAGCCGGAGCGTCCAACGAACGTGACTTCCCTGAAAAAGGAGCGTTCCTGGATGCGCCGTTACTCAAAGATCAACCCTAAAGCCTATGCCCCCATCGCCGCCTCGATCATTGCCATGGTCGCCGTCGCGCCGTTTTTGCTGCGTTCGGTGCAGAAGCCGGAATTCAGACCGGCGGCTCAGATCGCGATCAGCGAGGCGAAGCCGCAGGTGATGGCGGGCATCGTGAGCGAAGGTCGTTCGAGCTGTGGCAGTGCGGCGACTGGATCGCCGACTTGCGCCATGGAGCAGCCAGCGGATAGTGCGGAATTGAAGGCCAAAGCGGAGGCTGCGCGGAAGCAGGCTTCAGATAGCGCCCGTAAGCAGATGGCCGAGGCGAAGGTGGCGGCTGATGCTGCGGGTGCCAATGGACGTCGGGATTTTGATGCGGCTAAGGTTGCGGAACTGTTGGACAAGTCGCCTGCAGTTGCGCCGTCAGTGAATGCGCGTCCGAAAGCTGCACCACCAGTTGGCGCTCAAACAGCAGCACCGGCTGCGGTCGCCCCGCCTGCTGCCGCAAAGCCTGCTACCCCGCAGATCGCTTTGGCGCCGCCAACGGATAGTCCGTATATCGTTAGCAACAATGCTGCGCGAACTCGATTTGGTTTTCGGGGTGATGCGAAGACCGGCGAGCAACCGGTTGAACTCCACGCCCAAGTGCCTGTGACTGCGGCTCCTGCAGCGCCGTTTGCATCAGGGTACGTCGTGCCGCTGGATCAGGCCCGGCGTGCAGAGTTGAGTTGCCCGCCCGGTCGCCAGTGCATGCACGCGTTCCCGCAGCCCGAATCCCGCGACAAGTTCGATGCCCCGCCGCCCAATGCCACCAAATCGACGCTGACGGAGCCGGTGTCGACGTTCTCGGTCGATGTGGATACGGCGTCGTATGCGCTGGCACGGCGGCAGCTGACGGCGGGGCGGTTGCCACCGCGCGCGTCGGTGCGGGTGGAGGAGATGATCAACTACTTCAAGTATGATTATCGCCGCCCGGAATCGGCCACCGCGCCGTTCGAGCCGCAGATTACGGTGACGGCCAACCCGTGGAACCCGAATACCAAACTCGTCCACATCGGCCTGAAGGGGTATGAGATCAAAGCGGCGGAACGTCCGCGTGCCAACATTGTGCTGCTGGTCGATGTGTCGGGCTCGATGGGGCCAGCTGACCGGCTGCCGCTGCTGAAGACCGCGTTCCGGCAGATGGTCGATGAACTTAAGCCGGAGGACACCGTCGCCATCGTTACGTATGCGTCGGGTTCGGATATCCGCTTGGCCCCGACCAAGGTCGCGAACAAATCGCGCATCCTCGCCGCCATCGACAGTCTGAATGCGGGCGGCTCGACGCATGGGGCGGCGGGCATCACCGATGCCTACCGGGTGGCTGAAGCGAACTTCGATGCCATGGCGGTGAACCGGGTCATTCTCGGTACGGATGGCGACTGGAATGTTGGCATCACCAATCGCGACGAGCTGAAGACGTTCGTTGAGACGAAGCGCAAGTCTGGTGTGTTCCTGTCGATCCTGGGCGTTGGCATGGGCAACCACAACGACGCGTTGATGCAGACGTTGGCGCAGAACGGCAACGGCGTTGCGGCCTACATCGACACGCTGTCGGAAGCGCGGAAAGTGCTGGTCGATGAGATCTCGTCGTCGCTGTTCACCATCGCTAAGGACGTCAAGATCCAGATCGAGTTCAACCCGGCGCAGGTGGCGGAATACCGGCTGGTCGGCTACGAAACCCGCGCCCTGAAACGCGAGGATTTCGCCAACGATAAGGTTGATGCTGGTGATGTCGGCTCCGGCCATGCGGTGACCGCGATCTACGAGATCACGCCGGTTGGCTCGCCTGCGGTGGCGTTGCCGGACCTGCGTTATGGGCCAGCGAAGCAAGCTGAACCGGCGCGCGTCGAGCCTGTTGCCCGCACGGCCAAGGATGGCGAGTACGGCTTCTTTAAGCTGCGCTACAAACTGCCAAACGAGGACCAGAGCCGCCTGTTGGAACTGCCAATCTCGAAGGCACTGGAAAAGGGCGAACTCGGCGGTGTCAGCGACGACGTGCGGTTCTCGATTGCGGTTGCCGCCTACGGCCAATTGTTGCGCGGGCATGCCAACCTGAGCATGACCTTCGACGACGTTATCGCCCTCGCCAACGCCTCGCGCGGCCCCGACCCCTTCGGCCTGCGCGCCGAGTTCGTCAACTTGGCACGGGCGGCGAAGGCTGCGCGGCCTTGAGGGGCGGCGGCTGCCCCTCACCCTCGGCTTGATCTGGCTGGCGCCTGATCAGCCTACACCCTCTCCCCGCAAGCGGGCGGGGAGAGGGCAAATTCATCGCTTTGTTAGCCACTTGATACCGTCGAGCGAAACCGGAGACTCTTTCGGTTTTTCTCCTCCTCCCCCCTCATGGCTTTGAGGGGGGAGGACCGCACGACTCGATTTTTGTACTTCACAAAAATCGATTTTGCCGCGTGAGGTGGGGGGGTGTTCTGTGGGCGTTCCACCAGCCCCCATCCCCGGATATTCGAGTAGGCTGTTCATGCCATCGCCCCGAATCAAACCGCCTTCGCCATGTCGCGCAGTTTGAACTTTTGGATTTTGCCCGTTGAGGTTTTGGGGATTTCAGCGAACACGATGAAGCGCGGGCACTTAAACGAGGCAAGCCCGGTTTTGCAGTGGGCGATCAGTTCTTCGACGGTTGCTGACATGCCCGGCTTCAGCTCAACGAAGGCGCACGGGCTCTCGCCCCACTTCTCGTCGGGCTTGGCGACAACGGCGGCATATGAAACCGCTGGGTGCTTATACAGCTGGTCCTCGACCTCGATGGAGCTGATGTTTTCGCCGCCGGAGATGATGATATCCTTGGAGCGATCCTTCAGCTGAATATATCCGTCCGGATACAGCACGCCGAGATCGCCGGAGTGGAACCAGCCGCCTTCGAACGCTTCGGCGGTGGCGGCGGCGTTCTTGAGATAGCCCTTCATCACAATGTTGCCGCGCATCATCACCTCGCCGAGCGTGACGCCATCGGCAGGCACTGGCTTCATCGTGATCGGATCGAGAACGGTCAACTCTTCGAGCGCTGTGTAGCGCACACCCTGCCGCGCCTTCTTGGCGGCCTGCTCGTCCGGCGGCAGATCATTCCAGGCGCTCTGCCAATCGTTGACGACCGACGGGCCGTAGCACTCGGTCAGGCCATAGACGTGCGTGACGTTGAACCCCGCCTTCGCCATGCCAGCCAGCACCGCTTCGGGCGGCGGGGCTGCTGCCGTGATGAACTGGACTTTTTTCGTCAGCTCCCGGCGTTCCTCGGGCTTGGCCGCCAACAGCGCTGACATCACGATGGGCGCGCCGCACATGTGGGTGACGCCATGCTCCGCCATCGCCTCGTACATCAGCCCCGCCCGCACCCAGCGCAGGCAGACGTGCGTGCCCGCCACCACCGACAGCGTCCACGGAAAACACCAGCCGTTGCAGTGGAACATCGGCAGCGTCCACAGATACACTGGATGCTGCCCAAGATTGGCCGCAACGATGTTAGCGTAGCACATCAGCGTCGCACCACGGTGGTGGTAGACTACGCCCTTCGGGTTGCCGGTGGTCCCAGACGTGTAGTTGAGCGCGATGGCATCCCACTCATCGTCCGGCATCCGCCACTGGAAATCCGAATGGCCCTGGCGGAGGAAATCCTCATACTCGTTGAAGCCGATCATCTCGCCGGTCTGCGGGAATTCCTGATCGTCGTAATTGATGACCAGCGGCCTGACGGTAGCCTGCGCCAACGCCGCCTTGATGGTGGGGGCAAACTCCCGATCCGTGATCAGAACTTTGGTGTTGGCATGGTCGAGCTGGAACGCGATGATCGCCGCATCCAGCCGGGTATTCAGCGAGTGCAGCACCGCCCCGGTCATGGCGACGCCGTAGTGCGCCTCGATCATCGGCGGCGTGTTGGCCAACATCACCGACACGCAATCGCCGGGGCCGATGTAGCGCATCGCTAGCGCCGACGCGAGTCGGCGAGAGCGGGCATACAGCTGCGCGTAGGTGAACCGCTGCGTGCCGTGGATCACCGCCGTATGCGTCGGATACACCCGCGCGCTGCGCTCCAGAAACGTCAGCGGGGTGAGCGGCTGATGGTTCGCCTGGTTGCGCGGCAGATCGTGGGCAAAGTGATTGGTGTACATGGTCGGGACTCGGGTCGGAGGTGGTGCGTGTGGTGCAAAATGCACGCTAGCCGATGCGAGGAAAGAGGCAAAGATGGCTATTCGCTGCGCCGCACTCGTTTCGCTCGACCGGCTCGAACTGTTGCGATGAACTCATCGCGGACGCGCGCGAAAAGCCCGCGCGAGAGCATGCCGTAGCCGATACTTCGCTCGTCAGCCTCTGGGATGGGACGCAGGTCTGGTCCTGGCCAAGTGAACTCATTCCATTCGGTGAGCACGATCCACGAGCGATCAGCATCAAGCCCTAGGGTGCGTTTATGCGTCGCCGAAATCTCAAAGGCTGCAACACCTTTGGCGGGTGCGCTGTGCGTCACGGGTAAAACCAGAACGCGCGTTTGACCGTCCGCATCGGTCCGCACCGTTGCGATAATTGCGCAGGGGCGATCCTTGATGCCTTCCTCGCGCCCCGCAACGGCCTCGCTGTGCCACAAATAGCTGTAGCGGATCACAAGCCCGGGTACCGGTGTCGGAATTTTCACTTCGCCGAAACTTTGCGCCGCTTTGGTTTCAATGTTTCGACCTCAGGCACTTCAGCCGCCAGAACCGCTGCCAGCCACTCGTCCGACAGGTCAGCAGCGAGCCCGACTTTGCGATCACGCCGCTTCAGTCGGGCATACTCATCATAAGACAGCAGCACCAAATGGTTTCGGCCCTGCTTGGTGATGGTCACAGCTTCGCGCAGCGCCGTATCGCTGACGCTGCCAAGCGTTCTTTGCAATTCGCTTGCCGATACTTTGATCATGACAAAATTCCTTCATGCCCAACCCCATCATGCATGAAATATGTAATTCATGCAAATATTGAACAACTCTACCCCGCCATCACCCTACCATCCCGCACCTCAAAGAACCGCGCCCGGCCTTCTAGCGCCGCGAACGGTGGGCGGTCGGTGCCGGTCATCCAGGCTTGGATGCCGAGCCGGATGATCTCATCGAACAGGGCGCTGCGGCGCAGGTCATCAAGGTGCGCGGCGATTTCGTCGAGGAGCAGGATGGGGGCTGCCCCGTCGCGGCGGACGGCGAGGAGTTCGGCGTGGGCGAGCACTAACCCAATGAGCAGCGCCTTTTGCTCGCCGGTGGAGCAGAGCCGGGCGGCCATGCTCTTGGGGCCGTGGGCGACCACCAGATCGGCGCGATGCGGGCCGTCGAGGGTGCGGCCGCTCGCGCGGTCCCGCTCGCGGCCGTTCGCCATCAGCCGGAGGTACAGGTCTTCGACATCGACGGCGGCGCTAGTGGCGAGCGCGCGGGTGAGGGCGCAGTCGAGGCTGATGTCGGCCCACGGGAACGGCGAGCCGGGGTCGCGTTCGCGGCGCGTGGCAAAGGTGGCGGCGAGGCCAGCGACGGCTTCAGCCCGGACGGCGGCGATGGCGACGCCGGTTTCAGCCATCACCCGCTCCAGGCCGATGAACTGGCTGGTGTCGCGGACGTTGTCAGACAGCAGGCGGTTGCGCTGGCGCATGGCCCGCTCAAACGCTGCGGCGCGGGTGCGGTAGCCGGGGTCGAAGCACAGGATCAGCCGGTCGAGGAAGCGGCGGCGGTCGCCTGCGGGTCCGGTGAACAGGCCGTCCATCGCCGGGATCAGCCAGACCATCTCGACGTGGTCGGCCAGCACGCCGGA
>JAYSVA010000169.1:0-3982 GCA_043718785.1 Hyphomicrobiaceae bacterium | reverse complement strand
GCGAGGCCGGGGAACTTCACCGGGTCTTCCAGCACATAGGAGTGGGTGGAGCCTGAATCAAACCACACGTCGAGAATGTCGGTGACGTGCTCCCACTGCGCCGGGTCATCCACCAAGCCTTTGAGGAAGCGGCTGGCGGCACCTTCGGTGAACCAAGCATCGGCGCCGTCCTTCTCCATCGCCGTGGTGATGCGCGCCATCAGCTCCTTGGATTTGGCGAAGCCTGGGCCGGGGATGACCTCGTTGGTCTCTTTGTGGACGAAAACGGTGATCGGCACGCCCCACGCGCGCTGGCGGGAGAGCACCCAGTCCGGCTTCGCCGTGATCATGCCGTTAATCCGGTTCTCACCGGACGCTGGCACCCAGGTGGTGTCTTTGATGGCTTGTAGGGCGATCTGGCGGAGGCTGCCGCCGCTGATGTGGCCGAGCCCGGAAGCCTGAGGGGGGGCACTTTTATCCCCTCTCCCCGTGCTTACGGGGAGAGGGTTAGGGTGAGGGGCGGCAGCGGGCGCGGACGTTGATGCATTTGGCGACGGAGCAAGCGGCCGCCCCTCACCCCGACCCTCTCCCCGTGAAAAACGGGGAGAGGGAGAAGTGGAGGCCGTCATGTCCGCTTGTGCCGCGCCTTCCGGCCGGCTCCCCGGAGGGGAGTCGGAAGGCGCAAGCAAAAGTGCCTTATCCATGGCGATGAACCACTGCGGCGTGTTGCGGTAGATCACCGGCTTCTTCGAGCGCCACGAGTGCGGGTACTGATGCTTGAGCCGCCCGCGCGCGATCAGTGCGTTGGCTTTGCTCAGCGCCGCAATGACGACATCGTTGGCCTTGCCCTTCTCGCCCTTGTCGTTGAGCACGCGCTCGCCCTCGAAGCCGGGGGCTTCCTTGGTGAAGCTGCCATCCGGCCCGACCGTGTAGGGAATGCTCGTGTCGATGCCGCGCTTCGTCAGCATCTGGCCAGACTTCATCCAGATTTCGAAGTCGTCCGTGCCATGGCCCGGGGCCGTGTGCACGAAGCCCGTGCCGACATCATCCGTAACGTGATCGCCATCGAGCAGGGGGACGTCGAAGTCGTAGCCTTGGCCACGAAGGGGGTGCGCGCAGACGAGCCTCGATAACTCGGCGGAGGTCACAGCCCGACGCTTCAGAAATGCGTCAACCTTTGCCGACTTCATCACGTCGGCTGCAACTTTGTCAGCAAGGACGTACTTTTCACCGACCTTCGCCCAGTTGTTTTCGGGTGCCGCCGTGACCTCATAAAGTCCGTACTCGATCTTGTTGTTGAACGAGATCGCACGATTGCCCGGCATTGTCCAAGGCGTCGTGGTCCAGATAACTACAGACGTGTTGTCGAACCGATATTGCAAACTGGCAGCCCAAGCCTTGCCCGCCTCGCTCTCTGCGGGTGGCACTAGTTCCTTCTGCCCGGTTGCCGGATCGACCTTCGTCTCAGGCGCTCCCAAGTTTACCTCCAGGGGCACAGTTGGCGCTTGGATTATAGGAAACTTCACCCAGATCGTATCGCTCTGGTAGTCGTGGTACTCGATCTCGGCTTCGGCCAAGGCCGTGCGCTCAACGACGCTCCACATCACCGGCTTGCTCCCGCGATACAAGCTGCCGTTCATCGCGAACTTCATCAGTTCGCTGGCGATGGTGGCTTCGGCTTTGTAGTCCATGGTCGAATAGGGGTTCATCCAGTCGCCTTCGACGCCGAGGCGTTTGAACTCCTGGCGCTGGATGTCGATCCACTTCTCTGCGAACTGGCGGCATTCCCTACGGAATTCGGACTTTGGCACTTGGTCCTTGTCGCGGCCTTTGGCGCGATATTCCTCCTCGATCTTCCACTCGATGGGCAGGCCGTGGCAGTCCCAGCCCGGCACATAGTTGCTGTCAAAGCCCGCCATCTGCTGCGAGCGGGTGACGAGGTCCTTGAGGATCTTGTTGAGCGCGTGGCCGATGTGGATGTTGCCGTTGGCGTAGGGCGGGCCATCATGCAGCACGAACTTCGGGCGGCCTTTTGATGTGTCGCGCAGCTGCTTGTACAGGTCCATCTTGGCCCACCGTTCGAGCAGCTTTGGCTCCATGGTGGGCAGGCCCGCCCGCATCGGAAAGTCGGTGACCGGCAGGTTCAGCGTCTGGCCCCAATCTCGGCCTTCGGTTTTGGCGGCAGCAGGAGCAACCGGCGCTGTGGTGGCACCGGGTTTGTCAGATTTCGAGGATGTCATGTGACCCTACAGGGATTGGGAAAACGGGGGAGGCGGCCACCCGAGGTGGCGCACAAACTCAAGCACCCGGGCGCTCGCAAGCCGCCCGGCCCATAATTCGGCCAATGGTTATGGGAAAATGCGTGTTCATGCGGCAGGTGTAACGTGATTGCGGGCAGGATTCAATGCGGGAGTTTCTTGCAAGCCGACTCCCCAGCCTCCTCCGGTTCCCCGGAATTTTAGGCGCCCCGGCACCAAAAAAATCCGGGGTCCTCACCACCATCATTTTTCTCGCGATGTGCCCAACCTCGACGGGCGAAGATCCCGGATAACCGTGCCGCCCCGTGGGGCGACACAGTTTCCGGGAAACCAGTGGAGGGGGCGGGGGCTTCGACACCCACTGAACTCAGCGCGACAAACCGAAATGCCGTTGCAAACGGCGCGGGCGTGGGTATAGGTGGCGGAAGAAATTCGCTGGCCAAGCGGATTGGTGTGGCTTTCGGGGCGCATCGGTCGGCTTTGTCGCGGCTATCAGCATCGCTCTCGCTCAAGGATCTGCCGCCATGTTCATCTCACCTGCATTCGCCCAAGCCGCGCCTGCTGCTAGCCCGTTTGGCGGCATGGAAGGCATTATTCCACTGCTGATTATGCTGCCGATCTTCTACTTCCTGCTGATCCGCCCGCAGCAGAAAAAGCAGAAAGAGCATCGCGATATGGTGATGGCGGTGAAGCGCAATGACACCGTGGTCATGTCGAATGGCATGATTGGCACCGTCACCAAGGTCAAAGAGGGCGACAACGAGGTTGAGGTCGAGATCGCGCCGAACACCAGGGTGCGGGTGGTCAAAAGCATGCTGGCCGACGTGCGCGGCAAGAACGAGCCGGTCAAAGCCAACGATTGATCTTCGACGGACTTCGGCTCGTCCGACGTTTCACTCCTGCTGCTGACGTTTCACTTCTGCTTCAGCCAATCGAGTATCCCTGATGCTGCACTTCACGCGCGGTAAGATCATCGGCATTGTCGCCACCTGCCTGTTCGGGCTGCTGGCCTGCCTGCCGAACTTCCTCAGCGACGCAACGCTAGCGAAGATCCCGAGCTTTCTGCCGAAGAGCCGTATCGCGCTCGGCCTTGATCTGCAGGGCGGCGCACACGTGCTGGCGGCGATGGATACCGAGGATTTGAAGCGTGACTGGCTGCAGAAGTTGCGTGAGCAGGCTCGCGATGCACTGCGCAAGAAGCAGCTGCCCGCTCCAGCGGCAGTCGGCAATGCCCAGGGTGGGTTGCTGGTGCGTTTAGCCAAGCCGGAAGATCAGGCTGCCGCTTTTGAAGCGCTGCGCCCGCTCGCGTCGCAACTGCCGGATGCGTCGCTGACCGGTAGCTCGGCTCTCGATCTTGATATTCGCCGCGAAGGTGCCGATGCGGTTCTGATCGTGCCGACCGAGGCGGGTGTTCTCGCCCGTATCAGCAACGCTATGGGCTCTGCCGTTGAAATCGTGCGCAACCGTTGCGATCCCGGCGGCAACAAGGAAATTGTGGTGCAGCGGCAGGGCCGTGACCGGCTGCTGATGCAGGTGCCCGGCGTCGAAGATACCAAGCTGATCGAACCGTGTTTCGATATTGCCAAACTGACCTTCCATCTGCTGCATCCGACGGCGACGGTTGAGGACGCGCAGGCGCGCCTGCCGCCAGGTTACATGATTACCGATGGCCGCGATGCCGGTGAAAAATTTGTGCTAGAACAGCGCCCGATCGTGACCGGTGAAATGCTGGTCGATGCGCAGCA
>JAYSVA010000168.1:0-9019 GCA_043718785.1 Hyphomicrobiaceae bacterium | reverse complement strand
CTCGGGATTGGGGCCGGTGGTGGCGCTCACCACTTCAGGCTCCAGTGCCAGTACGTGTGGCCGCCATGCTCGAGCTTATGCCCGCCAGTCAGCGGGTCCACCGCCATGCCGCACACTGGGTCGATGACGGTCGGCGCCGTGCCCACCTGGGCGTGGGTAAGTAACGGGCCATGCGTGTCGTGTTTGCTTTGACCATACTTCGCGGGATCAACAACACCCGGTGTGCTCGCGTCATGGCTTGCTCCTAGCAACGCCGCACTGAAGCCGACGTCACTGCAAGTGGCAGCGGTCCCCGCATGCCGCGACTTGATCTGCATCAACCAATGGGGTTGGCGCGGTTGATAGGCGTTGCTCCAACCTCCTGATCAAATCTGCCCTGGTTTGATCTGGGACAATGCGGGGGGCGCCGCTTGGCCAATATGCTGAAGCGGCAAAATCCTCTCAGGGAGTGCTCGCAGATGTACAAACATATTCTTATACCCACAGACGGTTCCGAGATGTCGACGCGGGCGATTGCACATGGGATTGAACTGGCGAAGCGCCTGAATGCGAAGGTCACCGGTTTGGCCGTGATTTCACCTTGGGACGACGTGGCGTTCAGCATCAAGACGTTCGACATCGACCAAGCGCATTACGAACGTAATGCCGAGGCCTACGCTGCAGCCTCGCTGCTGGTGGTTTCCAATGCAGCCAAATCAGCTGAGGTGGCCTGCAGCGCGGTTCAACTCAAGGAATCGCAGCCTTGGACCGCCATCATTGATACCGCGCGGCTGATGCATTGCGACCTGATCCTGATGGCCTCGCATGGCCGCAGCGGCATTGGAGCGTTGATCCTCGGCAGCGAGACCCAGAAAGTCCTCACGCACAGCATACGGCCTGTATTGGTCTATCGCGATACTGGCAGTGATTGAGAGCCAACACACCCACAGCAAACCACCAACTGGAGTTCAAACATGAAACGCAAAACAGCACTCACCCTCGCCGCCTTGTCCGCCGCTATTGGCTTCGGCACTATCAGTTCCCATGCACAGGACGCCAAAGGCATGGGCGGCATGATGATGGGGCAGGGCCTGATGGGCGATGATTGCCCGATGATGGACCGGATGGGCAAGAAACTCTCGGGCATGATGGGCGGCGATATGCAAGCCATGGCCGATCAGCGGATTGCGGCACTGAAGACCCAGCTTGCCATCACGCCGCAGCAGCAGACGGCCTGGGACACCTATGCGGCGGCACTGAAAAAGACCGCTGGCGGCATGTCGGCCATGCGCGACGCCATGAAGACCGCGATGTCGACGAAGAGCCCCGTCGAACGCTTGGACGCCCAAGTCCTGGCGCTGGAAGCCCGGATGGCTGCGCTCAAGGAGGTCAAGCCAGCGCTCGCCAATCTCTACACGTCTTTAAGCGACGAGCAGAAGAAGAAAATCGATAAAAGCACGGGCTGCATGATGTGAACCGACGCGCCATTAGACGAACGCTGACTAAACCTCGCAAAGGAAACTGACCATGAAACTCATCGCCATAACAGTTGCCGCCTTTTTGGCCGTGCCCTCATTGGCGGGCGCGCAGCAACTTCCGGCTGCGAAAGTGAAAGTGCTAGCGGCACCAGAAGATCCGCGCCAGAAAACGATCCTGGTGGGCCGGTCCGAGGCCGCTGGCATGATCATTCAGTTCGAGATTGAACCGGCGACGGCCATGATTATGCAGATGGGAACGCCCGCCAAACTCACAGAGCATGCGCCGGGACCGGGCGAGGTCTATCACCTTGAAGTAAAGCCCATCGACCCGCGCTCGAAGACGCGGATCTCTAATGCGCAGACGTCGTTTGAGGTGACCAACCGCGAGTCCGGCAAAGTTCTCAAAGGCGAGTTCCATGCGATGTGGGGCGGCAGCGGCCTCCACTATGCCTCGAACAGCGCCCTCGCCGGGGACGGCACGTATGACATGGTCATCACGGTTCAACCGCCGACGTTTGCCCGCTCAGTCAAAGACAAAGCGCTGTTCACGACCGCCGCAGCGGCACGCTTTCACTTCAAGCTCAAAGGCGGGGCGCTGATCGAAGTGACGGAGCCGATCGCCGCGCCTTGACGCGCGTGATGGGCCCGGCTCCTAGATTTCGTCAGTCGTGCCCAGTTGTGCTACGGAGACGTGCTTGAGGCTCCAACACCACACAGGCACTGACCGATGAACCCATCACTCAGCGACGCCCACTATCGCATGGCCTGTGCCGCTGGCGGTATTGGCGTGTGGACGTGGGATGTGGCCTCGGGCGCGGTCATTTATGACGCCGTGGCGCGGCAGATCATCGGCCTGCCGCCAGACGTGGTCTCCACGCGCGAAGAGTTCGAACGCCTCGTTCATCCTGAGGATCTGCCGCGATTTCAGGAGAGCCTGTTGCGCGCGGTTGAACCCAACGGATCGGGGATTTTGCTGCTTGAGCAGCGGATGCTGAGGCCCGACAACGGCGGCGAGTTCTGGATAACCGCCAAGGGCAAAGTCAGTTTCATGGGCGGCGTGCCGGTCCAGGGCGTTGGTATTCTGCGGGATGTCACGGAGCGCCGCCGGTCCGAGGCACGCTTTGCTGGTATTGTCTCGATTGCAGCTGACGCCATCATCTCCATCAATGAGCAACAGCGCATTACGCTGTTCAACGACGGTGCCGAGCAGATTTTCGGTTATGCCCGCGAGGACGTGTTGGGCCGATCACTTGACGTCCTGCTGCCAGATCGTTTCGCCAAATCACATGGCCAACATATTGATCGCTTTCGATCCTCCCCGGTGTCAGCAAGGCGAATGGGCGAGCGCAGCGAAATCTTTGGTCGCCGCAGGTCCGGCCACGAATTCCCGGCTGAAGCCTCGATTTCTCACCTTGAGATTGGCGGTCAAAGCACCTTCACCGTCGTTCTCCGCGATATCTCCGAACGCAAGCGGGCCGAGGAACGACTGGCCCGCAGCAACGCCGAGCTTGAGATCCGCGTGCTTGAGCGGACCCACGAACTCAGCGCGGAAATGCGGCAGCGCGAGATGACACAGGCGCAGCTGGTCCGTACGCAGCGGATGGAAGCCTTCGGCCAGCTGACCGGCGGTGTTGCCCACGACTTTAACAATCTGCTGACGGTGATTACGGGCAACCTTGAGCTGCTGGAAATGCGGCTGCAGGACGAGCGCGAGCGCACCCTGCTGAAGCGCGCCGCCGACGCGGCCGACATGGGCGCACGGCTAACGGCCCGCCTGCTGACGTTTGCCCGGCGGCGGCAATTCGAAACCGTGCAGCTCAATCTCAATGACAGCGTTGCGTCGATGGTCGATCTGCTCGGTCGCACCCTCGGCGAACCCATCACACTGCAAACCCAGTTCGATCCGCAACTGTGGATCGCCCGCGCTGACCCGAGCGAAATAGAGAACGCGGTGCTCAATCTTGCGCTCAATGCGCGCGATGCTATGCCGAAGGGCGGCAGGTTGATCATTGAAACCACCAACGTAACGGTCGACGACGAGCAGATCGGCGCGCTGACTAAGCTTCCGGCGGGCGACTATGTGCGGCTGTCGGTGTCCGACACGGGGGCGGGGATGTCGGCGCATGTGTTGCAGCACGCATTCGAGCCTTTTTTCACCACCAAACAACCGGGCAAAGGCACTGGCCTCGGGCTCAGCACCGTGTACGGCTTCACCCAGGAACACGGCGGCACCGTCACGATCTACAGCGAGCTCGGTTACGGCACGACGGTCAGCGTTTATCTGCCGCGCAGTGACAGGCAACACGCGACGGCTGCGCAGGATCGCCCCGGTGATGCGGTGCCATTGTCAGCTGGCGAGTTGGTGTTGCTGGTCGAAGACAACGTGGAAGTGCGGCGGGTCACAGCCAGCCGCCTGACGGAGCTGGGCTACCGGGTGATCGACGTCGACGGCGGGCCAGCCGCCCTGGAGGTGCTGAAATCCGAACGAGTTATCGACGTCGTGTTCAGCGACATCGTCATGGCTGGCGGCATGTCCGGCTTTGACGTCGCGCAATGGGTCCAAAGCCATCGTCCCGGATTGAAAATGCTGCTGACCTCCGGCTACGCCGACGAAGCGTTACGCGTCCAGGACCGGCAGGCCGCCGGCCTCAAAATCCTGCGCAAGCCCTACAACCGCAGCGAACTCGCCCGCGCCATCCGACAGACGCTGGATGGCGATGGCACGTGATTACACTCACGAGCCAACGCGTCGACCGTTTGCCCCAAGCAAAAACCCATCCTCACGCTTTCCCGGAATCCGTTTCGAGCGAAGCTCGATCCGGATGTCCGGGATCTTTGCGTTTGAATGTTTGGCGAGATTTAGCCCACTGGCACCGGGATAGACCCCGGACGTCAGAACAGCGCGCGCGCTGATCTGATTCCGGGGAGGCGAAAAACTGAAAGTGTCGTCGGTTCGGCTCGATAGCATCTGCTCACAACTTCCGTACGTCGGCGGCGAAGACGTAGCCGATACCGCGCACGGTTTTGATTAGCCGGGGTATGTCGGGGGCTGGCTCGATTTTGCGGCGGACGCGAACCAGCAACGAGTCGATGGAGCGGTCAAACGGCGACCAGTCGTGGCCCTTCAACAGGTCCATGATGTTGTCGCGCGACAGCACGCGGGCCGGTCGATTGACGAACATTTCCAGCATGTTGAACTCGGCTGTCGTCAACTCGACAACTGTCCCGGCATCGGATTTTAGTTCACGTTTGGCGATATCAAGTGTCCAACCTTCGAAGGCAAACCGGTCACCGAGCGGGAGGTCAGACCCGTTTGTCGGCGCGGCCGCATTGGGTGCCGAAATGGACCCCTCATAGCGGCGCAGCACGGCGCGGACACGGGCTAGCACCTCGCGCAAATGGAACGGCTTGGTGATGTAATCGTCCGCCCCGAGTTCCAGGCCAACCACGCGGTCAATGGTGTCGCCTTTGCCTGTGATCATGACAATGGGCACGTTGCAGCGGACGCGGACCTGGCGTGCGAGTTCCAACCCATTCTCGCCGCCGAGACTGAGATCCAGCGTGATCAGATCCGGTGTTTCGTCGAGTTTGGCTGAGAGCTCCGCCCCCGTCGCCGCCTCACTGACCAGAAAACCCTCGAGTTCGAAACAGTCGCGCAGCAGCAGCCGCACGGCTTCTTCGTCATCGACGATGAGAATCCGCCTAGGGGCTTGATCTGAGGCCATAATTCACTCTCCAGGCGACCAAATGTGGTGATTGAACCGTGCGTTGCCACACTCTCTCACACTTTCTCACAAGACGGCCATACCTCTAAAACCGAGACTTGGTGAGGTGATCCCATCGATCAGCGCAGATCAGCGCGATCAAGCGTCACGAAGGAACATCACCATGCTGGCCATCGTCCCCGCTGCAAACCTCGCAACCGTCAGGCCCTCGTCAAATCTAGCGGTGGCGTATCCACGAACGACCTGCGCAGCACGCGGCTTAGCTGAAAGATTGGCGGCTGGAACGCTGCGCACCGTGGATGCCCGCGACCACGTGTTCCGGGAAGGTGACCACGCCTCGCATATCTACAGGATCGAAGCCGGTCATGTCTGCGTTTACCGCATGGTTCACGATGGCCGTCGCCAAGTCATCGATTTCGCCTTCCCAGGTGATTTCATTGGCCTTGGTGCGCTCGGCACCCACGCCGCCAACGCCCAGGCAACGGCCAAAACCCGCATCCGCTGCGTTTCCGTCGCAACGCTGCACGACGTGGTCCGCCGCGATCAACGGCTCGGCATCGAGTTGTATGAGGCGATGTCGCGGGAGCTGCAGCAAGCGCGCGAACTGCTGTTCACGGTCAGTCAGCGGACGGCGGCCGAACGGCTCGCCGGTTTCCTGCTGGCGCTGTCACGCCGCAACGCACGGCGCGGCGACTATTCCCCTGACATCGTGTTGCCGATGACGCGCACCGATATCGCCGATTTCCTCGGCCTAACCATCGAGACGGTCAGCCGCACCTTCACCAGGTTCCGCAACGACGGGCTGATTGATCTGGAACAATGCATTCTCGTGACGATCCGCGATGCTGCAGCGCTGGCCGCAATCGCTGACGGGACCAACGAGCTGCGCGCGCCCACCCGGCAACTCAGTTTTCAACCCCAGCAAGCAGCATAAATGGAGCCCGTCATGACCTACAAAACCATCCTTCTGCACGTCAACGATGAACGCCGCGTCGCCGGGTTGGTAACCGCCGCAGCGTCGCTGGCGAGCCGCTACGAAGCCCACCTGATCGGGCTCTACGTGATGCCACCGGTGCCAACCTACGGCGTCACATCGGTTGGCGCTGGCATGATCAAGGCCAGTCTCAACACCTTTCGTGACGAGGCAAAACGGGTTCAGATCGCCTTCGAGAAAGCCGCCCAAGGGCTGCCGTTCGTCACCGAATGGCGATTGGTCGGCTCCCGTCGCGGTGTGGCCGAGACGATCATGGATCATGGCCGTGTCGCCGACTTGATCATCGCCAGTCAATCAGACCCGGATTGGGACTTCTCGATGCTGCTCGATGAGCCTGAACGACTGGCGATTGAAAGCGGCCGCCCGGTTCTGATTGTGCCGCTTAAGGGCAAGTTCAGTGATTTCGGCCACCGCATTACCGTGGCCTGGAATGGCACGCGAGAGGCTGCCCGCGCGACATTCGACGCCCTGCCGCTGCTGAAGAACGCCGATAACGTCCGGCTGCTTTGGATCAACCCGCAGGATGACCCTGATGCAGGCGACATCCCGACCACTGAAATGGCCGCTGCGCTGGCTCGCCACGGCGTCAAATGCGACGGGCGGATGCTGCTCGCGCCTGACGCCAAAGTCGGCGATGTGCTGCGGGCGGATATGGAGGAAGACGGCTCGGACCTGCTGGTGATGGGTGCCTACGGCCACTCGCGGCTGCGGGAGTTCGTGTTCGGCGGCGCGACCCGGGACGTGCTGCGGCACATGACCGTGCCCGTGCTGATGTCGCATTGATGCTTCGGGTCAGCCGATCACACGATCTCACAAACTGCCACACAGCTATCGCACCTGAGTGACAGAGGGGGACTAGAACGACAACTGTAACTGGCGATCAACACGAGGAGCACGTCATGAGCTACAAGACCATTCTGCTTCACTTGGCCGATATTCGCCGTGCCAAGCGCCTCCTCGATGTTGCCGTGCCGCTGGCGGCGAAGATGAAATCGCATCTGATCGGCATGAGCATCCTGCCGCCGTATGTGGTTGTTCCCGCCATGGACATGGGCGGCGCGGCGATTACGGTTGATCACCACCGCAAGGACTATCGCGCCGAAATGAACCTGCTGCGCGATGCGTTCCTGACGGCGACGAAAGCCCAGTCGGTTGAGACCGAATGGCGTTCCGAATGGCGCGAGTCCGACGCTGACTTCATCACCGCGCCCGGTGCACTGCTGGACCACGCCCGCGCCGCCGATCTGTTCATCTGCAGCCAGCGTGATCCAGACTGGCGCTATTCCGACATGCTCGAAGATCCGGAGCGCATGACCATGGAAAGCGGTCGCCCGGTGCTCATCGTGCCGAACGTGGGCAAGGCTGCTAGCCCCGTCAAAACCATCACCGTCGCTTGGAATGGACGGCGTGAATCCGCGCGTGCCGTGTTCGACGCCTTGCCGCTGCTGGAGGCCGCTGATGACGTTAACGTCGTCTGGATCAATCCGGAGCAGGAACGTGAGATATCGGGCGACATCCCCGCCGCTGAGCTGTGCGCCACGCTCGCCCGCCACCACGTCAAGTGTCAGGCATCGCAAGCGACCGCCATTGGCGGGGATGTTGGCACGGAGCTGCTCCGGCAGGCGACAGCCTTCGGCTCGGACCTGCTGGTGATGGGCTGCTACGGCCATTCCAGGCTGCGTGAGTTCATCCTCGGCGGCGCCACCCGCGACGTCCTCAAACACATGCGCCTACCCGTGCTGATGTCGCACTGAACCGCACCCCCACTGATCATAGGAGCCCGTCATGTCACTGAAACATATCCGCCTGGAACTTGCCCGTGATCAAGACTTTCCGACCGGCAGTCGGGAACGCGGCTACGACGTCTATGCGCCGCTCAACGCTGACGGACATCTGGACGCCGCGGAATGGCGAGCGAACCGGGACAAGTGCCGCGTCCGCCGGTTCTGGCCGGGCCAGAAAGATGAAATCGGACGATTGGTCCACAAGCGCGGCGGTGGCTGGGCATTCGACTATAATGCCGCCACCGACAGCGACGACGAAGCCGGTTTCAAATTCGATAAGCACCGATTTGTCCCCGGCGAATATGTCTCGATTACCGAGCACGATCACGTGCAGCGCACGTTTTTCATCAAAGCCGTCGTCGATCTCGACTAACGGCAAACTTTTATAGGAGGCGTTTATGTCCCACGATCCGAGAGTTCTCAAAGCCCGGGAGCACGTCGCAGAAATAAAGGGTTTCTATATCCATCTGCTCGTTTACGTCTGCGTGATTTCCGGCCTGATCGCGATCAATATGGCGACGAAATCGGATTGGTGGGTGCAGTGGCCGCTGCTTGGTTGGGGCATCGGCATCATCGGCCACGCCGTTGGCGTATTCATGCCCTTCCGGCTGTTCAGCCGCGATTGGGAAGAACGGAAAATCCAGGAGCAGCTGGCAAAATCCGAACAACCGCTGAACCCGAAGGGAGAGACCCATGTATGACCTCCGCAAACAAATCGAAGCGAAATGCGATGTCGTCGGTGCCGAGGAATTTTACACGCACCTGATCATGTTCATCACGGTGGCGATGCTGGGCCTCGGCATTGGCGTCGTCACCGGCACGGCTTGGCAAATCGCGCCGCCGCTCCTTGGCTGGGCCGTCGGTCTAATCGGGCACGCCATCGCAGTGTTCCTGCCGCAACACTGGTTTGGCCGCGAATGGGAAGAACGCAAGATCCAGGAACGGTTGGACAAAATGTGATTTGAATAGCCAGGAGGGCACACTCGTGCGTGGCCGACCGTTCGTACTAAACTGGGCCAGGAGAACCCGAGCTTACGGTTTTGCACCAAGGGTGCGGCC
>JAYSVA010000167.1:0-9024 GCA_043718785.1 Hyphomicrobiaceae bacterium | reverse complement strand
CGGCAAGTTCCGGAAAATCAGCCGCCAACTTTCAGCATGTAGGCGTTCTGGTTCGAAAAATAGTTCTCAACCGCCGTGGCGATCGAGGCGGAGACTTTATCGCGCCACGCATCGGACTTGAGATTGGCGGCATCCTGCTGGTTGCTGACGTAAGCCAGCTCGATCAGCACGGCAGGCACCGAGGCCGACTTCAGCACGCGGAACGCGGCCGAGCGATCCGGGTTGCTCTGCATGCTGGTGGTTTCGCCCATCGTCTCGATGACCGACTTGGCAAACATGCCAGTGCTTTCCTTGTTCACCGACACCTCACGCTGTGCGAGGTCGCCCAGAATGCCTTTCACGGTACCCAGCTGCTCGGCGTTGGCCGACTTGATCTGGGCTTCATCCTTGGCAGCGATCAGGTTGTCGCTGGCGTGGCCCTTGGCTGAACGCTGCAGATCCTTCGCCACGGTATCGCGCAACGAATAGATCGTAGCACCGCGGGCCTTGGCACCGGCATAGTCCGCGTGCACGGCGATAAACAGGTTGGCCTTGTTCTGTTCGGCAAACTCGCGGCGCTTGTCGAGATCAACAAACGAGTCGTTGTCGCGGGTCATCTTGACGATGTAGCGGCCGGTGGCATTGAGCTTGTCACGCAACGCCAGCGAAAACGCCAGCACCACGTTCTTCTCGATGGTGCCGAACTTCGATGCGCCGGAATCGTGACCGCCGTGACCTGGGTCAATGACGATGATCGGCTTATAGGCCTTGGTGGCAGCAACCGACGGGCGCACCGCTTGCTTCGGCATCGGCGGGGCCATTCCAGCGGCACCCAGCGCGAATGTCGGCGCGGCGAGCGCGGTGCCAGCGGGCGCGCCAGCCACAACAGCCGTTTTCTTAACCGGTGATTTCGCATCGAACGCCGCGAGTTCCAGCACGAGCCGGTGGGTCTTGCCGTCCTTCGACGTTTCGATCTTGTGGGATTCGACCACGACCGGACCATCAACGGTGATGACGACCTTGCTCTTACCCGGAGCTGCCAAGCCGCCGTAGAATGATTTCACCAAACCGCCCTGGTTGGCGCCAACTTCGGGTGGCAACTGCATACGCACGTCGGGCAAATCAACAACGACCCGGTTGGGATTGGCCAGCGTCGAAATTTGGAACTCGGTTGGCTTTTCGAGGCCAATGACAAAGCGGGTGCGGGATTTGTCGGGGCGGACTGCTGGCTCTGGCGCGGTCACCGTCTTGGCCGTGCTGAGTGTGGGTGGAGTTGCGGCAACGGGCTTCACGACCTTGCTGGGAGCTGCGACCGGAGCGGCAGCCTCAGGGGCTTTTGTTGCGTTCTGCAACTGCGCGGCAAACGTCTGCGCCAACGCTGGTCCGCTTGGTAACAGGCTCGTGGTCACCAGAACTAGACCGAGCGCCGTACTGCTCCGGAACGCACCGAAGAAGCCAAAATGTTTGATCATCATGCTGTTCTTAACCCCGCTTCGGCCCCAAGGGGACCAACCGCAACTCTCAACCCACGCTAAGGAGATGCCCCCAAATCGTGGCGTTTTGTCGCCCTTGTTTGGGCGAGCTTGAGAATTTTGATAAGTGAGTATGGATAGCGAGAGGTAAACACGATGCAGAAACTGAGAAGATGTTATCAGCGTGGTTAATCCCGGATCGCCACTTGTCCGTTTATGAAACGAATGCGCCGCGTTACGTCACTAGCTTGGCGTAGCGCTGCTCCAACGTGTCATCAATCAGGCGGCGGTAACCGGCATAAGCAGCATGCCCCGTGGTGATCTCGCCGAACGCATCGGCCACCATATCGTCGCGCTTGACATAAACGATGGGCGCTGACACCGGCACGAACTGGGCTCCCGCCTTGTTTAGCGTCGTGATCAGACCGCGCATCTGCCCGCCCTGATCCAGCTGAGACACGACGATATTGCGCATTGCCCCCTTGGTCAGCGACACCAGATGGATGAACATCGACGACGCCGGCACATATAGCCGTCCGCGATGCGAAAACGGCGCGTCCGGCCGGTTGCGCTCCTCAAACAGCAGGCTCGGCCAATCCGCATCCCAGGTGATCTCAGTCCGGTAGGCAACAACGGTGTCGGGCAGCGAGAAAGCCGGCCGCAGGGTCAAGTAGCTGCCGACATAATGGTCCACCGCGTCGCGCGAATAGGCCCCCATGTACAGCGGTGCCACGTCCGAACCGATACCCGGCTTGCCAGGCATATCCTTTTCCATCGGCGCCGGTGCCGCCGGACGGGCAGGCGGCGGGCCGTTCCAGGCGAGCTTGATCTCGTCGAAATCAAGACCCAGCACCATGCACACGTCGAACAGGGTCTGGTCGCGCACCGAGCGGCCGTTCATCAGGTTCTGCACGGTCTTCTCGTGGCAGTCAGCAGCGTCCGCCAGCTCGGCCTGGGTGATCTTCTTCTCGATCATCGCCAAGCGGATGCGGGTGACGGCCGGATTGCGGTCGGATGCTGACATGGCGGATCTCTCGGGGCGGCGTTTTAGCGACAACCGTACCGGTGAATATGTGCCCGATGCAATTCGTAAAACCGAAGACCAAGTAAATCATCACGTTGCGCGCTATCAAACTTGTTCAGCGCAGGTTATAAACAGTCATGATCAAAAATGCATTGCAAGGGGAACTCGATATGGCACTGCCATCATCGCTGTGCCCCGCTGTCTCGGCCTCAACGCCGTTCGCGCCGATACGTTCAATGGATCGCTCAATGCCAAACTCAAACGCGCTGGCCGGGACCACGATTTCCAGCCTTAACGTCTCACCCCAATGCGACAGCCCTACCCGTGAGGGGAAGGGCCGGGGGGTAGGGGCGTTTGAGCCTCTCGCTCTGACGGGGCAACACCCATGAACGTGGCGCGTCCATTTATACGCCGCCCGATTGGCACGACGCTGATGGCGATTGGTTTGTTTCTAGTGGGCGCAGTGGCCTACTGGGTGCTGCCGGTTGCGAGCCTGCCCGCTATTGATTTTCCGACCATCCGCGTGTCCGCCAGCAGGCCGGGTGCTGATCCCGCGACGATGGCGGCGACGGTGGCGGCACCGCTGGAGCGGCGGCTGGGCGAGATCTCCGGTATCACCGAAATGACCTCGGTGTCGTCGCTCGGCTCGACGGCGGTGACGGTGCAGTTTGATACCAAGCGCAACATCGATGGCGCTGCCCGCGATGTGCAGGCGGCGCTGAACGCGGCAGCCAGCGATCTGCCGAGCGACCTGCCAAGCCTGCCGTCGTTCCGTAAGGCCAATCCGGCGGCAGCACCCGTGCTCATTCTGGCGCTGACGTCGAAGACGCTACCCGCCAGCGCCATCTACGACATCGCCGATACCGTCATTGCCCAGCGCATCAGCCAGGTGCCCGGCGTCGCCGACGTCTCGGTCAGCGGTGCCGAACAACCGGCGGTACGGGTGCGGGTCAACCCGGCCCAGCTCGCCGGCATGGGGCTTGGCATCGACGAAGTGCGGACGGCCATTGCCAACGCAAACTTCACCGGCCCAGTCGGCGTGTTCGAGAGCGCGACGCTGGCTGAGTCCATCGCCGTCAATGATCAGCTGCGCAACGTCAACGAATACCGCGCCGTCATTGTCAAAACGGTTGACGGCACGGTCATCCGCCTCGGCGATATCGCGACGGTCGAGCAGGCGACGCGCAACGCCCGCTCGGCCGCCTGGTTCAACCGGCAACCGTCGGTGCTGCTGGTGATCACCAAGCAGGGCGACGCCAATGTCATTGATACCGTTGATGGCGTGATGGCGCTACTGCCCGAGCTGAAGCGGTGGATACCCTCAGACCTCGACTTCGACGTGCTGTCTGACCGCACCAAGACGATCCGTGCCAGTGTTTACGATATGCAGAAAACGCTGGGCTTGACGGTGCTGTTTGTGATGGCGGTGGTGGCCGTGTTCCTGCGGCGGACGGCAGCGACGATTGCCGCTGGCATCACCGTGCCGCTGTCGCTGGCGGGCACCTGCGGGCTGATGTGGTGCGCGGGTTACTCGATCAACAACCTCACCTTGATGGCGCTGGCGGTATCGGTGGGCTTCGTGGTCGACGATGCCATTGTGATGATCGAGAACGTGTTCCGCAATCTTGAGCAGGGCAAGTCACCGCTGCGGGCAACCCTGGAGGGGGCGCAGCAGATCGGCTTCACGGTGATCTCAATCTCGGTGTCGCTGGTAGCAGCGTTCATCCCACTGCTATTCATGACCGGCATCGTTGGCCGCTTGCTACGCGAGTTCTCGGTGACCTTGGTGTTCGCGATCTTCGTCTCGACGATTGTGTCGCTGTCGGTGACGCCGATGATCTGCGCCTACTTTGTCAAGCAAGGTCCGAGCCCGGATGCGACGTGGTTCGACCGCGCGGTGGAGTGGGTTTTGCGCGGCATGATCCAGTTCTACCGGCGCACGCTGACCATCGCGCTGAACTGGCAGGCGCTGACGATGATCATCATGGTGGCAACCATTGTGCTAACCGTTGATCTCTACATCAAAACGCCCAAAGGCTACTTCCCGCAGGACGATAGCGGCCTGGTGTTCGGCAGCACCCGGGCCAGCCCGGAAATCTCGTTCACGGCGATGGTGGAGCTGCAGCGCCGCGCGGTTGAGGTGATACTAGCGGACCCGGCCGTGGCGGCGATTGGCTCGTCCGTGGGCGCGGGTGGGTTCAATGCCTCAGTCAACCAGGGCCGCATCTTCATCTCGATGAAGCCGCAGTCGGTGTCGGGCGACAGCAGCCAAACCGTGATCAACCGGTTGCGGCCGCAGCTGCTGCGGATCGGCGGCATGCAGGTGTTCATGTCGGCGGCACAAGATGTGCGGGCGGGTGGGCGCTCGAGCCGCTCGACCTATCAGTACACGCTGTCGGGGTCCGATGTTGACGAGCTGCTGAAGTGGGCGCCCATCGTCAACGAGCGCATGCAGGCGATCCCGGAGATTACCGACATTTCCAGTGACCGTGAGCAGGGCGGACTGCAGGTCAATGTCGCCATTGACCGGCTGGCGGCATCGCGGATGGGCGTGAGGATCGCTGACATCGATACGGCACTCGGCAATGCGTTTGCCCAGCGGCAGATCTCGACCGTGTACACCACACGCAACCAATACAAGGTGGTGTTGGAGGTCGACGCCCCATTTTCGCGCGACCCGTCGGACATCGCGCGCCTGCACGTGCCGGGGGCCAACCGTACGCAGATTCCGCTATCAGCGGTGACCAAGCTTGAGAAGGGGCTGGCCCCGCTGGTGATCAATCACCAGGGGCCGTTCGTGGCGATGACGATCAGCTATAACTTAGCGGCCGGCGTTGGCCTGCAAGATGCCAGCCGCGCCATCGACAAAGCGATTGCGGAGTTGCGCATGCCGGACGGCATTCGCGCCGAACCGGCGGGGGATGCCAAAGCGTTCACCGGCAGCGTCGGTGCGCAACCGCTGCTGATCCTGGCGGCATTGCTTGCGGTCTATATTGTGCTGGGTGTGCTGTACGAGAGCTTGGCACATCCGCTGACGATCATCTCGACCTTGCCATCGGCGGGACTCGGCGCGTTGTGGGCACTGAAGTACTACGGCACAGAGCTGACGGTGATTGCACTCATCGGCATCATCTTGCTGATCGGCATCGTCAAGAAGAACGGCATCATGCTCGTCGATTTCGCGCTGGAGGCCGAGCGCAAACGCGGCATGTCCGCCCACGATGCCATCTTCGAGGCCTGCATCGAACGCTTCCGGCCGATCCTGATGACGACGCTGGCAGCACTGCTCGGCGCGGTGCCGCTGCTGATTGCCGAAGGTCCGGGCTCAGAACTGCGCCGCCCGCTCGGCATCACGATTATCGGCGGACTGATCGTATCGCAGGTACTGACGCTGTACACGACGCCGGTGGTGTATCTGCTGCTGGACAAGTTGCACCGGCGATGGAGCCCGAAGGAAGTGGCGGTGACATAACCGTAGGGCGCAAAAGCCCCCTTGCGCCTTGCGCCGTCTCTCCGCGTGTTCAACATGTCGGAGCAGAGCACAATACATCCGTCAGCGCCCAGTCACGGCGGAAGGCGCAATTGGGCTTTTCCGCCCTACGGGTCAATCATCCGCTCACGCCACGATGCATCGGGCAGGGCGCAGGTGTCGTGGCAGCCGAACAGACGGTAGCGGTTGCGGGCGATCAGGTCGTAGGCGGGGTTGCCGAGACGCGCGGGGATGGGACGCATGGCGTGGCCGAGCAGGGACCATGGCAAGCCTAAGCGCCGCGTGATCTGGCTGAACGCGGCGAGCCTGCCGTAGGCAAGGCCGTCAGCGATCAGCAGGTTGGTTTCGAACTCGACCGGGTTGAGGCCGTAGTGGCGGAACAGGCCCTGGCCCAGGGCGGACTGAGCGTAGGTGAAGCGGAACACCTGGGCGGTGTCGCGTTTGGCGAGGAACCGCGCGAAGCCGTGGCACAGCACGCAGACGCCATCGAACACGACGACGGGGCGGCTGTCGTCGAAGTCAGGCACCTGCGGGTCGTCGCGATAGCTGTAGGCAACGGCGGACCGGTTCATCCGCCCGCCTCAGCATCGATGGAGGCGACGGCTTGCTGCAAATCACGGAGGATCCAGACGCGGATGGCGCTGGAGAGCCCGGCTTCGCCGCGTCCGGTATCAATCTCAGCGACCAAGGCGGCGATGGCCAGATTGCGCTCCGAGGCGGCGCGGCGCAGGGCGTCCCAGAACGCGCTCTCGAGCGAGATCGAGGTGCGGTGGCCACGGATCGAGAACGAATGCTTGACCGGGCGGGCGCGGATTTCGGGCGTTTCACTCACGGTCCGGCTCGCCCGTGATTAGCTTGCCGTCGAGCCGTTTCCCCGCCAGCTGTTCTTCAGTCGCAGCCTTGGTCTTCTCGGCCTTGGTCCGCCCGAATTTGACGCGGTTTTCGGCGGCCTGTTTGGTCTGGTCGACCTTGGCGCGGGCTTTGCGGAAACGGTTGAGGTTGACGATGTCGGCTGGCATAGCGGTGCCGCCTTAGGCCTGGATGTACGGGTTGCTGGCGCGCTCGTTGCCGACGGTGCTGGTCGGTCCGTGGCCACAGATGAACGCCATGTCATCGCCGAGCGGCAGGATTTTAGTGGTGATGGCGTTGATCAGATCGTCGGTGTTGCCGTACGGGAAATCGGTCCGCCCAACCGAGCCCTTGAACAGCACGTCGCCCATCATCGCAAACTTTTGCGCTTTGTTGACCATCACGATAGAGCCCGGCGAATGGCCGGGGCAGTGCAGGCAATCGAACGTGTGTCCGGCAACCGTGACCTTGTCACCATCAACAAGCCACCGGTCTGGCGTGGCGTTCTTGGCGGCAAAACCGTACTGGCGGCCTTGCGCCTCGAGCCCGTCGAGCAGGAACTTATCGGCGAGGTGCGGGCCCTCGATTGGCACGTTACCAAGCTTGGCCTTGAGTTCCGTCGCTCCGCCCGCATGGTCGATATGGCCATGCGTCAACAAGATTTTCTCGATCTTCACACCAACTTCGGCGATGGCACTCATGATCTGATCAACATCGCCACCGGGATCGACGACGGCACCCACCATCGTCGCTTCATCCCACAGGATCGTGCAATTCTGCTCAAACGGCGTCACCGGGATGATCGCCGCTTGCAGGCCTTTTTTGGGATTATCCGACATTACAACACCCTAGATCGTCCCAACGGAATAGCACCGCTTCAAGCAGGCGAGGCTTGCTGCTGGCGCAGCATGTCGCGGTATTCGCGGAACCCGATCATACGACGGTTCGCTTCGTCCCACAACGTCAGGCGGGCGCAGGCAAAACTTTCCCGCAGCGTCAGCCGGTTCATCGATGACAGCTCCGGGCTGCCATCCAGGCAGGCCTGCAACTTGTAGTTCGGGATCATGCTGCAGAGATGGTGAATGTGGTGCAGGCCGATGTTACCAGTGAACCACTGCAGCCATTTCGGCAGAACATAAAACGAGCTGCCAAAGATGGCGGCGACTTGGAAATCCCACTGCTTGGCTTCTTCCCAATGGGTCTCTTCGAACTGGTGCTGCATGAAGAACAACCAGCCGCCAATCGCGGTCGAGAGCACCAGCATCGGCAGGGCGATCTTCAGAAACGGAATGGCGCCGACCCACCAGATCACCGGACCATAAACCGAGGCTAACGCCAAGTTGAGGCCCAGAATGCTCTTCCAGTTGTCGCGCGGTGCGAGGGCGTGGCCCCACGGAATGCGATGCAGAACGAGGAAGTAAAACGGTACGCCAAACCCGAACAGGAAAAGCGGATGGCGGTAGACCTGATACACCAGCCGCTGCCAACGCGTCATCGCCGCGTATTCGGCCACTGTCTTGGTTTCAATATCGCCGACGCCGCGCCGGTCGAGGTTGCCCGAGGCAGCGTGATGCTGGGCATGTTCCCGACGCCACAAACCATAAGGTGTGACCGTGAGCAGGCTCATGGCGCGACCGATAACTGCGTTGACGCGCTGATTGGCGAAAAACGATCCATGGCCACAGTCATGCTGGATGATGAACACGCGGATCAGCAATCCGGCCGCAGGCACAGCCAACAGCAGCGTCGCGATATACAGCCGGTCGACCGTGTACATCATCAGTGCAATGACCAGCGCCAGCGGCACCAGTGTGGTCGCCATCTGCGTGAGGGCGTGCCGGGCTTCGCCGCCTCTATAACGGTTGCAATGCGCGGCCATCCGCCGGGCGAGAATTTTCTGATCGGACATCTTGGCCTCGGGCACCGCGCCGCGTAGCGGCTGGAGGGCGTCGGCAACGAGGGCATCAGAGGCAGGCGTAGCGCGCTCAATCTCAGCGTGGCTCAGTGCATTCGATACTGTCATGAGTGGTTTCGACCGTTGCTATTGGACCCGAAGGCGTTCGCGTAACATGTTCAACCCGATTCCCCGAGAGCCGCCCGCAAGAAACAGTGGTTGCATATGCTGTTCTATTACGATTTCGCCAACATCGTGGCGGCGCAGCATCGCTTAACGTAAGCGTTAAGTAGGCTAAAGTTCAGGATTTTTACCT
>JAYSVA010000166.1:0-1824 GCA_043718785.1 Hyphomicrobiaceae bacterium | reverse complement strand
AGTACGGCGCCGAACGTGTCGTCGTCGCGGGTCTATTAGGCCGCAATGAACGGCATTCCGGCCGGATGATGCAGCAGCAAAAGATACTCGGAGTGGCTGAAGAGGTGGCAACCGTGCTTCGCGACCTTCAGATCCACGGCGTGTTCGTGAACAGGATACTGTTGGCGGTACCCTTCTCGTCATTGTCCGATGAGGCGCAAGAGAAGTTACTTGAGATCGAACGCGGTAGCGAAATTACGCTGGATTTCTTTGCTGAACGCATTTTCAGTTCTGATGCAGGCCCTGGTAATCGTCCTGGGGGAACAAAGGACGTCAAGAGTGTCGATGCCAAGGATGCTGGCACTGGGCTTGTACTCAAATGTAGTGAGAGTGATCTGGCTGCCTTGGGGCGGAACCCTTACCACTTCGTCAAGCGTGGGCTCGATATCTTAGGCGCAAGCATTCTGATTCTAATAACGTGGCCTTTGATGCTGCTGATTGCTGCGTTTGTTGCGTTTGATATTGGGCTGCCGACGATGTTTTGGCAGCAACGTCCGGGCCGTTTTGGCATACCGTTCCGCGTCTATAAGTTTCGCTCGATGGGGGCCGCTCACGGTCGAGACGGTCGACGCATTCCTGACGCCGACAGATCTTCTGTGATTGGCGAGTTTCTTCGGCGGTTTCGGTTGGATGAGCTACCACAGCTTTGGGATATCCTGAGGGGCGATATGTCATTCGTCGGTCCGCGACCGCTGTTGCCGGTGGATCAGTCGATCAGTCACAGCGCCCGTTTGCTGATGCGGCCCGGGTTGACAGGATGGGCACAAATCAAGGGCGGGCGGGAGATCTCGGCCGAAGACAAAGCGGCGTTGGATATCTGGTACGTCCGCAACGCTTCACTCAAGCTCGATCTGCAGATTTTGGCATTGACGTTCCCGATGGTCATTAGGGGTGAGAGCATTGATCGCGAGTCAATTTTGCAAGCCCGCCGCGAACTGACTGAGCTGGGTTTTTACAGTTCACAGTCACGGTTCGCGGATCCTACGTAGCAACCCTACCCACTTTCAAACTTGACTGCCGCGCTCGGCTGCGTGCGAGGCAATGGTGTTTTGTCGAAGGCCAGTAGCTCCAACGATCGAGGACTTTATGGGAAACAGATCAGTTTGTACTTTGCGGAGTTTTGGTTCGGGACTTGCGGTGGTCGTTATGTCTGTTGCGTTGGCGTCCGGTGCAAAGGCTCAAGACGCCAAGCTGGACGCGCGCATCGCCGCCGAAAAGGACGCCCGTAAAGCGTGCAAAGCCGAAATCTGCAAGGCCTTTGCGGAGAAAAAGGCTGATGGCGCGGCAATCGCGTGCAGCGTCACCAAGACCTGGCTTGAAACTGACATCCAGCAGAACATTCTTGGGGGCAAGGTTAGCTGGCCATGGGGCCACGCTCAATGCACCACCAAGCTGGAGCTCGATCGGGCCGCCATCGCCGCTATCGTTGGCGGGGCAGAGGGCACCAGCAAACTGAAAAAGCATGATGTCGCCTGCACACTAGATCGGAAGGCTCCGGAAACGGGCGATGCTTATGCGGTGAAAATGTCGATCGCTCCGGAGGTCACCTACAAGGGTGGCAAGGCATCCAAGGTGGTGATGGGTTGGGGCGACATCGACGCGCCGCTGCTCGCGAAAGGCGCGATCTGGTCCGCGACGGCCACCGACAACACGTTCAACGTACTGAGTGGGTCGGTGGTTGAAAACATCAACTCATTCATTTTCGGCAGTTGTAAGGAAGTCGGCGTCGACATCCCCGAGCCGAAGTAAGTAAGGCGAAGCGCCTCCGATGCCGGAGGCGCTTTT
>JAYSVA010000165.1:0-4015 GCA_043718785.1 Hyphomicrobiaceae bacterium | reverse complement strand
CACCAGGGATCGAACCACATGCCCATCGTCACCGTTACGATGCTGAAACCGAAGTCGGCAGCGTTCAAGACCAATGTATTGGAGGCTGTCAGCGCGGCCCTGATCACGTCAGGCGTCAATCCGAAGGACCGATTCCATCGGATTCTTGAACTTGACGCCGACAATTTTCAGTTCGATGCCACGTTTCCAGATCTCAGCCGCCCACGGACCAGCGATTTCGTGTTGATCGAAATCCTGCTGGGCATCGGCCGCAGCGTCAAAGTGAAGAAACAGATCGTTGCCGACACCGTCGCACTGTTAGCGTCCAAGGGGTTTGATCCCGAGCACGTGATGATCGTGTTTCAGGACGTCCCGTGGGAGAATTGGTCGCCGGGCGGCGGACGCGTGCCGCACGGCTAACCGAAAGCACGCGGCGTTACTCCGGCTTGATGCCAGCCGCCGCACCAATCTTGGTCCAGCGCACCTGCTCGCTGGCAAGGAACGCATCGAATGCTTCTGGTGTACCCGCAACGACATCCGCGCCCATGCCGGTCAGCCGCTTGTTAAGCTCGGCCTCCATCATGATCTCGCGCACAATCGTTTGGATTTTCGCCACCACGTCCTTCGGTGTGCCAGCCGGTGCGATTAGCCCTTGGAACGAGCCGGTGACGAAGCCGGGCAAGCCGCTTTCGATCAGCGTTGGCAGTTCGGGCATGGCATCCAGGCGCTTTTCACCTGCGACCGCCAGTCCTTTGATCTTGCCACCTTTGATGTGTGACATGGTCGCCAGCATGCTGTTCAGCACAATGTTGACCTCGCCGCCAGTCAACGCGGTCAGAGCCGCCGCGCCGCCTTTGTACGGCACATGCAGCATCTGCACACCCGACTCGGACTGCAGCTGCAACTCGGCCAGATAGGTTGCGCCGCTACCGGAGCCGAAATTCAGCTTGCCCGGGTTGGCTTTCGCCCACGCCTGTAGCTCCTTCAGGTTGTTGGCGGGCACTGAAGGATGCACCACCAGCGCATGCGGCGAGAACACCAGCATCGACACGCCAGCAAAATCCTTCGCCGGATCGAACGGCGGCTTGGCATACAGCGCCTTCGCCATGGTGATCGAGGAGATATCGACCAGCACCATCGTGTAGCCATCAGGTGCCGCCTTGGCGACTGCATCGACGCCGATCATGCCATCGGCACCCGGCTTATTCTCGACAACCACGGGCTGGCCAGTCTTTTCGGTGAATTTCTGGCCGATTGAGCGAGCCAAAATGTCCGACGCTCCGCCCGGCGCGAACGGCACAATGATGCGGACCGGCTTGTTCGGATAGGTCGCGGCAGTTTGGGCGTGAGCGGCAGCTGTCATGCCGAGCGCCAAAGCGGCTGCTGTACCAATCAACGCGCCCCAAATCGAAGTTTTCATGTGCATCTCCCCGAGTTACCGCTGTTCGTCCGGTTCAAGATTGGGCGGCAGTGCCAAGCGAAGTCAAGCGAGTTGCGGACAAGTGGATTGCGCGATGGCGTAAGTCTGCGCAACGATAGCCGAAACAGCGGAGGCACGTGGCATGGAACTTCAACTCAATGGCAAGACGGCTCTCATCACAGGTGCAAGCGCAGGCATCGGCGCAGGTATTGCGACAGCGCTGGCAGCGGAAGGCGTACGCGTCGTTTTGTCTGGCCGCAACAAGCTAGGGCTCAGCGAATTGGCGAGCCAGATCAAGGCCAAGGGAAGCCCAGAACCGGTTGTCGTTGTCGGCGATGTCGGAAGCAAAACCGGGCCCGCTGACATTGCGGCTCAAAGCTTGGCAGCGCTCGGTGGCCGCATTGATATTCTGGTCAACAGCGCCGGCGCATCACGGCCGATGCCAACTGAGGAAACCGATGACTTTTGGGACGAAGCGCTAAACCTCAACTTTGCGGCGGCGCGGCGGCTGACTCAGCATATCGTCCCCGCCATGAAGCAGGCGAAGTGGGGCCGGATCATCAATATTTCGGGGGCGATGGTTGGCCCCAAGATGAATGCCGCAGCTCCGGCGAAAGCGGCGCTGATCAGCTGGTCACGGACGCTGGCCTTCGAACTTGGGTCGTTTGGCATCACCGTCAATACGATTGCGCCAGGACGGATCAATTCCATCCAGATCCTGACAAAGTTGCATCCAACCGAGCAATCGCGCACCGACTTTATCCGTCAAAACATCCCCGCCGGATACTTCGGCGAGCCCCATGACATCGGCGATCTCGCAACCTTTCTGTCGTCGCCGCTCGCCCGTTACATCAGCGGTGCCGCCATTCCCGTCGACGGCGGCGCGGTCCGATTGGCGCTCTGACGCCACACATCCGCAACCTCACACCGCGCTCTTCCAATCGCCAATTTCGGCTTTTTTCAGGCCGAGGTGATCGCGCAGGGTGTTGCCGGTGTAGGCTTTGCGGAACAGTCCACGTTTTTGCAGTTCGGGGACCACCAAGCGGGTGAAATCCTCATAGGAGCCGGGCAGGTGGGTGCCAGCAACGACGAAGCCGTCGCAGCCGCGCTCGACGAACCATTGCTCCATCTGGTCGGCGACCTTTTTCGGGCTGCCGCAGAACATCGGGAATTCGTGGATGGTGCCGCGTTTCGAGAATTCGACGAAATCGCGCACGGTCGGGTTCTTTTTCCCGGACACCGCAACCACCCGGTCGAGCGTCGCCCGCAGTCCGCTGATCGACTTCAATTCGTCATCGTTGAAGGCGTCATCGTAGCCTTTTGAGGCAAAGTCGAAGTTCAGCACTTCTGACAGCAACGCCATGCCGTCGATGGGTTTCGCCAGTTTGTCGATCAGCGCCATCTTATCTTCGGCCATCGCCTGGGTTTCACCGGGAATGACGTACACGGCGGGGGCGACCCGCACGAGATCAGGGTCACGCCCGGCCTTGGCGACGCTGGCCTTGAAACTGGCGTAGGTTTTCTGCCCGGCGGCGAGGTTGTGGTAGACTGCAAACACCAGTTCAGCCCAGCGGCTGGCAAATAGCTGGCCACGTCCGGATTGTCCGGCCTGGATGACGACGGGGCGGCCCTGCGCGCTGCGTGGCACGGTGAACGGCCCGCGCGAGCGGAACCACTTGCCCTCATGGTTGAGCCGCGTGACTTTGTCGGGATCGGCAAAGCGCCCGGTTTCGCGGTTGGCTTCGATGGCGTCAGGCTGCCAGCTGTCCCAATGGCCGAGTACGACTTCCATGAACTCGTCGGCTTTGTCGTAGCGCAGGTCGTGCTCCGGATGCTCCATCTGGCTGAAGTTGCGGGCTTCCGAGTGGTTGAGCGACGTCACCACGTTCCAGGCGACGCGACCATTGAGCATCAGATCCATGGTCTGGAACACGCGAGCGACGTGGAACGGCTCATAGTACGTCGTTGAATAAGTCGAGCCGAGGCCAAGTTTTTCAGTGGCAGCGCCCATCAGCGTCAAGATTGTCGCCGGGTCCATTTTCACAACACGCACACCGTTCTCAACGGAGGCGCGGTGGTCATCGCCAAGAATGTCCGGCATCGCCAACCGGTCATCGAAGAACGCGAGGTCGAAGCACCCGGCTTCCAGTGTCCGGGCGATCCGCTGATAGTAGGCCGCACTGAGGAAATCCGGCGCAGTAGCGGGATGCCGCCACGAGCCCACATAGTTCGAGCAGTTCTGCGCCTGCAAAAACCCAACCAGGGTCATCTGACGTTGTGCTTTGGCGGCCATGTCGCGTGTCCTTGTTGTTGGTGGTGCATGATGCCGGAACCGGCGGCAGATGCAAGGGACGCATCACCTGCTGCGAGCATTAGCTATGCGCGTGCAGCAGCAGACGCACCTCATCCCCCGGCCGCACAGGTGCGCCGGGAGATAAGGCCGAGGGAGTGGCGGGGCGGCGGAACTCGCCGGGGTAGTCCCGATTGGTAGTAGTTGCGGGTTCGACCGCCCCAAAGTTCACGGGTGGTTTTTGGCAGGTCAACCGGTTTGCAGGCGTTGCAGCCGCTACGTTCTGTTTGACGCCTAGCCCAGAAGAACTTGCAGCAAGGGCGCGC
>JAYSVA010000164.1:0-4015 GCA_043718785.1 Hyphomicrobiaceae bacterium | reverse complement strand
TGTTGCGGATCGTTTTGGCCAGCCGTTTCGGCACGGTGATGTGGTTGAGCGGCAGAATGCCCCGCGCTTCTGGCTCAATCCAGTAGAGCTGCGGATCGTCAGCGCTTTCAGCCATTGGAAAGATGCCCCGGCGATATGCATTGAGCAGCATATCCGTGGTGATCTTCTGAGGCTGTTGGTTTCTCGCCGCCATGAAAATGAAGTCGTCCTTCTCAGCGCAAAGTGCAAGAGGGAACTCGACACGCTGCGAAAATGTGTGGCCGGTATGTATCAGTGATGCGCTGTGATGATGTAGAACAGCGTCGAAACAGTGTTAACATGCGGAAGTATAAGAATATTCGTAACGGTTGGCCAGTGCAGAAATACAACTGCTGGATTAACACGCTCTGCTGTCGGCGCATAAGTCGGTTAGCGCGCTGTCTCGGCATCGAGTTTGGCGAACAAGTAGGCCCACTTTTCGGTTTGCGTCGCGATTAGTGATTCCATCGTGGTGCGCAAATCGCTGAGCAGCGCGCAGGTTTTGCCATTGGCCGCGCCCGGCGTGGTGTCAGTGCGGCCAGCATCGCCCATGCGATGAATTTTCGCCAATAGATCGGCGGAGGTCTGGTCATAGGCCGACACTTTGTCATCGCTGACCAGCGGACCCGCTTCTTTCACGAACTGATCGTAGGTCCAGCCGCGCTTTTCCATCAGGCCGCGCAACTTGGCCTGATAGGCAGGTTTTTTCTCGGCCGTGAGATCGCGTAGCGTTTCCGAGGCTGTGGCAACCACGGATTCAAATTCCGCCCGTTCGCAGCTATTGGCGAACGCGGGTGTGGCGGTCACTGCGAATAGACCGACGAGCAGCAATTTCAAGATTTTGCGGCAGGGCCCATCGGGCATCGTGGCTGGATCTTTCGGAGCAGTTGCGGACGTCGCAATGTTCATTGCCGCGACTGGCTTGGAACTTCAAGCCCTGTGTATCATTCCGGCTTCATCGCGGAGCTTGACGAAACCGTAGGCTTGGCGCTGTCATCGCCGTGACATTCAAGTGAGGTTTCGCAACGTAACGGTAGGTTGCAAATTTGGGGGCTGGCATGACAGGTTCTTACGAGGCGGCGCTTAACCGCCTTTTGATCGCCGCGGCTGCGTGTGTGATCGGCAGCGCTGGAGCACTGGCGCAGACGATCTATCCGTTAGATCGCGCCGACATACTGGCGGGCAGTAAGTTCGACCTAAAAGTTGAGTTTCCGGGCGCCCCTGCGCAGGCGGCGGTCAAGGTCACGATCAACGGCCAGGATGCCAGCAAGGTGCTGGGCCAGACGCCGGAGTTCAAGGTGGAGGAAGACGGGCTCAGCCACTCCGCCTACTGGATCCGTGGCGTGTCGATCAAAGGTGCCGGTAATTATGTGATCGAGGCGAGTAGCGGCGACAAATCGGCGAAAGTGGCGTGGAAGGTCTATGCCACCCCCCAGAAACCAAAAGCCAAGAACGTCATTCTGTTCATCGGCGACGGCATGACGATTGCGCATCGCACCGCCGCGCGCATCCTATCGAAAGGCCTCAAGGAGGGGCGTTACGGCGGCAATCTTGCCATCGACGACATGCCGCATATGGCGTTGATTTCGACGGCGGCGACCAACACCATCGTCACCGACAGTGCCAACTCGATGAGCGCCTTCACGACGGGCCACAAGTCCTGCAACAATGCACTTGGCGTCTACTGCGCCAAGAACAAATCGAACTTCGACCACCCGAAAGTTGAGACGATTGGCGAGGTTGTGAAGCGTCGCCGCAATATGGCGCTGGGCATCGTCACGACAACCGAAATCGAAGACGCGACACCGGCTGGCATGGTCGCGCACACGCGTCGGCGCAGCGATTTCAACGAAATCGTCGAGATGTTTTATGCGCTCAAACCCGAAGTGATCATGGGCGGCGGCTCACCGAACTTCCTGCCGAAGTCGAAAGCGGGATCGCAGCGCAAGGACGAGCAAGACTACATCGCCAAGTTCGAGGCGGCCGGATACAAATTTGCGACGACCGACACGGAGATGAAAGCCGCAGCCGCCAAGCCTGACACCAAGCGGCTGCTCGGCCTGTTCAACACCAAGAACTTGGATGGTGCGTTGGACCGGCGCATCCTGAAGAAGGGCTCGGTCAAGGATTTCCCGGATCAGCCGGACCTCGTCGATCAGACCAAGGCAGCGCTGACAATCCTGGAGAAGAACCCGAACGGCTTTATGCTGATGGTCGAAAGTGGGCGGATCGACAAATATATGCACGCAATGGACTGGGAGCGCTCGGTTTACGACGTCATCATGCTTGATAACGCCGTGAAAGCCGCCAAGGAATGGGCCGCCAAACGCAACGACACGATGATTGTCGTGGTGCCGGACCACGCTCATCCCGCCTCGATTATCGGCAACTACATTGATGAGCGCCCCGGCCAGTTGCTGCGCGATAAACTGGGCATCTATGACGACGCCGGGTTCCCGAACTATCCGCCACCGGACAAAGATGGCTTCCCACCGTCGGTTGACGTCAGTCGCCGGTTGGCGTTCGTGCTCGGCGCATCGCCTGACACGTGCGAAACCGGCAAGCCTTATCTGAACGGCGAGAACGTGCCGACCCAGGCCGCTGACGATGGCAAAACACGCGTTGCCAACGAGGAAAACTGCAAGGGGACCCTCGTCAACCGTCGGGTTGGCAACTTGCCCTTTGCTGCAGCGTCAGGAATTCACTCCGGTGATGATGTATTGCTGACGGCCATGGGCCCCGGTTCCGAACAGTTCAAAGGCCATATGGAAAACATCGCCGTGTTCCGCGCCATCGCCACCGCGCTTGGCCTAGGTGTGCCACAGAAGTGAGCCGACCATGACGGTTCGAGGTCGCGTGATGTTACACTCATTCTCCGGCCGCGAGGGGTTCGCCTCCTCCCCCTTGAGGGGGGAGGAGGAGAAAAACCGCGACTGTGCGCATGCTCCAAAGCCATATGCGGTTGCCTTGACGAGAAGGGGCCGGGCGTCGAGGCACTGGTCGCGCCGCTGCGTTTTGGCGGCTCTGACGGCAGGGGTGCTGAGCAGAGCCCCCCCGACACTGGCCGCCGTTGAACCGCTGACTTTCGAAGCCCTTTACAAAAGCCGGGGCGTGCGTGGGCTGGAGTTTTCGGACCGGCTGCTGGCATTGCGCGGTAAGCCCGTCGCCATGACGGGTTTCATGGCGCCGCCGCTGAAAGCTGAGAGCACGTTCTTCGTGCTGACGGCGCAGCCGATGGCGATCTGCCCGTTCTGCCAGTCCGATGCGGATTGGCCTGATGATATCGTCGTGGTGATCCTGAAGGCGGCTACGACCATGACCGCAGCAGGCAGCCGCCTAACCGTGACGGGCACGCTCGAAGTTGGTTCCAAGACCGATGCAGCCACCGGGTTCGTCAGCCAGATCAGGCTTGTTGATGCCAAATTTGCGCCCGCAGCCGGATGACGCCGTGAGCAGCCCCCAACCGATACAGCTGGACGGGGTCCAGGTCGACGCTGGCGGGCGTACGATCCTTGACGTGTCCCGACTGGAGCTGGCCGCAGGCGCGCATGTCGGCATCGCCGGGGTGTCGGGTTCGGGCAAGACCACGTTGATGCAGGTGATGGCGGGCTTGCGCCTGCCAACTGTCGGTCGGGTGCAATGGGGCGGGACTGATCTTGCCCGGCTGTCGCCACAGCTGGGTGACGCGTGGCGTCGGGCCAACCTGGGGCTAGTGTTTCAGGATTTCCAGCTGATCGCGGAGTTAAGTGCGGTTGAGAACGTGCTGCTACCGGCTCAGTTCGCGGGCTGGCAGGTTGCCGCCGATATGCGCCGGCACGCCCGCGATGCGTTAGCGGCCATGGGCATTGGCGCACTGGACCAACGCGTAAGCGACATGTCGCGTGGCGAGCAGCAACGGGTGGCGATTGCGCGGGCGATCTTACATCGCCCGGGCCTGATCCTAGCGGACGAACCAACCGCTAGTCTGGACCCAGACAGTGCCTTGGCCGTCGTCGAC
>JAYSVA010000163.1:0-4025 GCA_043718785.1 Hyphomicrobiaceae bacterium | reverse complement strand
CACTGAAAGCCCCAAACCGGGTGCCCGACGCGGTGCCCGGCCAGCCGCCGCGCCCGGACGCCGAAGCCCCCCCCGATCCGGCCAATTCCGGCATCAATTCGCCGCAAGTCGCGACCGCAACCCTGCTAGCGGTCGCTAGTTTTGCAAGTGGCTCAGTCGTCTGTTGTTTGTGTAATCGTCTGATATTTATTGATTTTTCGTTACGCCGAATCACTTGTGTGCATCCTCCTCCCCCTTGAGGCTCAAGGGGGGAGGGAGGAAAAAACGAGAGGGTTGAGCAAGTTCGTTGATGAAATCGCCCTGGGGTCTGCGGGTTTGGCTGCTGACCGGCGAAACTTTCGATGCTAAGCGATGCCGGTCCATTCAACCGCCCAGCCTTGAGGCCGCCATGTCCGTCAATCCGAACCCGTTCACCACCCGCCCCGAAATCGAGGGCACGTTTGGCGTCGCCACCACCACGCACTGGATCGCGACGGCCGTCGCTATGGGCATTCTCGAACGCGGCGGTAACGCCTTCGATGCGGGCATCGCCGCTGCCTTCACGCTGCAGGTGGTCGAGCCGCATCTGTGCGGCCCCGGCGGCGACGTGCCGGTGATGATTGTTGATACGCGGAACGGCTCCCAGCCTGAGGTGATCTGCGGCCAGGGCCCGGCACCGGCTGGTGCCACCATCGCGCATTATCGTGGCAAGCTGGGGCTCGACATCGTGCCGGGCACTGGGCTGCTGGCGGCGTGCATTCCTGGCACTTTTGAGACGTACATGATGGTCCTCCGCGATCACGGAACCATGCGTCTCAGGGACGTGCTGGAAGCCTCCATCGGTTATGCCGAGCATGGCCATCCCCTGGTCGAACGCGCCGAAGCGACCATCGCCACGGTGGCGGATCAGTTCCGCGATCATTGGCACACGTCGGCGGCAGTTTATCTGCCGGGCAACAAGGTGCCGAAGACCGGCACGATGTTCGCCAACCCGACCCATGCGGCGACCTACAAGCGCATCCTCAAGGAGGCCGAAGCCGGTGGTGGCACCCGCGAGCAGGAAATCGAGCGCGCCCGCGCCGCCTGGAGCAAGGGCTTCGTCGCCGAGGCCATCGACAAATTCTGCCGCACCGAAGAGGTCATGGACGTCTCCGGCAAGCGCAACCGTGGTGTACTGACGGGCCAGGACATGGCCGGTTGGCTGCCAACCCGCGAAGCCCCCATTGGCATCGATTACGGTCGCTATCGTGTGCTGAAGCCTGGCCCATGGACGCAGGGGCCGGTGCTGTTGCAGATGCTGGCGCTGCTCAAGGGCTATGACCTCGATAGCCTCGATCATACCGGGCCGGATTTCATCCACCTGTGGATTGAAGCCGCCAAGCTCGCCTTCGCCGACCGCGAGGCGTTCTACGGTGACCCCAAATTCGCCGACGTGCCGATGGAAACGCTGCTGTCCGAAGCCTATAACGCCGACCGCCGCAAACTGATCGGCGACACCGCCTCGCTGGAGCAGCGCCCGGGCAACATCAAGGGCTACGACGGCAAGGTGATGGTCAAAGGCATCTCTGACGGCCGCACCTCCGTGTCGTCATCGGGCGCGGGCGAGCCGACGGTCGGGCGGATGGGCGAAAGCCGGGGCGATACTGTGCACATCGACATCATCGACAAGGCTGGCAACGTCTTCACCGCAACGCCGTCGGGCGGCTGGCTGCAGTCGTCGCCGGTGATCCCGTCGCTCGGCTTCCCGCTGGGGACGCGCGCCCAGATGTTCTGGCTGGAGGAAGGCCTCGCCGGATCGCTCGCGCCGGGCAAACGGCCGCGTTCAACCCTTTCGGTCGGCATGGCGCTGCGTGATGGCAAACCGTACCTGAGCTGGGGCACGCCCGGCGGCGACCAGCAGGACCAGTGGAGCTGCCAATTCTTCCTGCGCCACGTCTACAAAAACCGCCCCGAGGCCCGGATGAACCTGCAAGAGGCCATTGACGCCCCAGCCTGGCACATCGAGCACTTCCCGGCCTCGTTCTGGCCGCGCGCCGCCCGCCCCGGCGTCGTCGCGCTGGAAAGCCGCCTGAGCAAAGCCACCATCGACGAGCTGCGCCGCCGTGGCCACAAAGTCGAAGTCGGCGCCGACTGGTCCGAAGGCCGCCTCACCGCCGCCTCGCAGGACGGCATCCGCCGGAGAGCGGCGGCGAACCCGCGCGGCATGCAGGGCTATGCTGCAGGACGGTGATCGCCACTTGAGGACGGCATGTGACGGGACCAGCCCGGCAAGCTGGCACTAAAGCCCCAACCGCTTGCGCAATTCCTTTTCCGCGGCCAGCGCTGTTGCTGACCACGGCGCAAGTTTGGAGCGCACCAAACTTGCGGTGGACTTCAGCACCACGCCGTCATCGAGGATGCGCAAACCGTTGGCACGCAGCGTGTCACCGGTGGTGGTGATGTCAACGATCAGGTCGGCGATGCCCGAAGCTGGCGCGCCCTCGGTGGCCCCCAGGCTCTCGACAATGCGGTAGCTGGTGACGTCGTGTTCCGCGAACCAGCGCCGCGTCAAATTGCGGAACTTGGTGGCGACGATCAGCCGACGGCCATGCTGGCGGCGGAACGCCAATGCGATATCCTCGAGGTCGGCCATCACGCGCACATCGAGCCAGCAATCCGGCACCGCCACCACCACATCAGCCGGGCCGAAATCGAACGCCTTCAGCACGTCGACGGTGGCGGGCAGATCGAGGATGTACTCCTCCAGCAGGTCGCGCCCGGTGACGCCAATGTGGGCCTTGCCGCTCTTCAGATGCTGGACGATTTCTGACGCCGAGACATACGCGACCTCAACGCCGCCCATACCCTCAATCTCGCCGCGATAGCCGCGCTCCTGCCCGGTCTTGCGCAGCTTGATGCCAGCCGTAGCCAGCACCTCTGCCGTCTGCTCCATCAACCGGCCCTTCGAGGGCACCGCGAAAATCAGTGGGTTGGTCATTGGATCGTGCTCCCGCTGCCGAATGCGGGACACACCCTATCGGCTCTGTCGCCTCCTCCCCAATTCCTCGTTGGTTTCCCGGAATGCCTGTCGGCCTTCAGCCGACCGGCATATCCGGGATCTTCACCAGCTGAAGTTGGGCACTGAAGTGCCACATACGTTGCGGTGAAGGCCCCGGATATTTTCTGCCCTGAAGGGCCGAAAATTCCGGGGAACCAGTGGAGAGGGCGACGTGTTGAATTTGTATCGGCGATTGCCCTGCCTTTGAGGGCTGGGGCCAAGGTGGGGGATAAGCGGCGCGTACCAAGCTGTGAGACAAGTTTCATAGCCCGCTCCCCCAGGCAGCGGCGAGCAGGCGGTCGGTGTAGATGGCGGCGCCAACGGCAGGGACGCGGCGGGGCGAGCCCAAGGCTTGGCACAGGCTGTCGTAGCGGCCGCCACCGGCGATGGTGCGGCGTGCGCCCGTTACCGCGTGGGCTGGCCCTGCCGTCACCTCAAAGACGAAGCCAGTGTAGTACTCGAAATCGCGGCCGAAATCGGCGTCGAACGTCAGATCAGCAACGCGGATGCCTTTGTCGGCGAGGCAGGTCAGCCGCTGCTGGAACGCATCCAGCGACGCCGACAAATCCAGCCCCGGCTGGCGCTTGGCTAGTTCGCGGATCTGCGCCAGCGCCTCGTCAGGGCGGCCCTCGATGTGCAGATAGCTGTCGATGATCCCGGCCACCGTGAACGCCAGCGGCGGCTCGGCGGCATCGCGCAGCTGGTCGAGCAGCCCGGCGGTGACCTCGGCGACGCTGCGGTCGCCTTGCAGCTCAGTACCCGCCTTGTCGAGATAGCGTTGCACCGCCTTTGTGGATGCGGCGAGATCGTCGGCATCGAGCGCCTTGGCCAGTGCGGCTGGCATCCGCAACGGCTGCTTCTTCGTCAGGCGGTTGAGGTACGCCGCGAACGCGCGCGGGTGCCAGAAATGGTGCACCAGCTGCTGCCGCCAGCGCTCCGGCATTGGCAGTCCCGCCACCAGATCGCGGAAGATCGCGACATCGCCAATCCGCACCCGCGAGGAGCGCAG
>JAYSVA010000162.1:0-25746 GCA_043718785.1 Hyphomicrobiaceae bacterium | reverse complement strand
GTCCGGCTCGCCTCCGTCCGCCTTCCCAACTGCTCGGCCTCGTTCGTGTCGTCTCGCGGTCTGGTGATGACCAACCACCACTGCGCTCGCGCGTGCATCGAAAGCACGTCCCCGTCCGATTCGAACTACATAGAGACGGGATTCGCGGCGAAGGCGATCACTGAGGAAAAGAAGTGCGCCGGCCTGTACGTTGACCAGCTCCAATCGATCGAAAACGTAACCACCCGCGTGCGCTCGGCGGTTACGGCGACGACACCCGCCGAGCAGGCCGGGCAACGAGCGGAAGTCATCAACCGACTCCAGACCGAGTGTAACCAGCAGACGCAGCTCACGTGTCAGGTCGTGAGTCTCTACTCCGGGGGCATTTACTCCCTTTACCGCTACCGGCGCTTCAACGACCTCCGCCTCGTGATGGCGCCCGAAGGCGAGATCGCGTTCTTCGGCGGCGATCCCGACAACTTCACGTTTCCGCGATACGATCTCGACATCACGCTGCTCCGCGTCTATGAAAACAACCAGCCGTTCAGCCCGCCCGACTACCTCCGCTGGAGCGCGAACGGCGCGGTCGAGAACGAGCTGATCTTCGTAGTGGGAAATCCCGGTTCGACGGGACGGCTCAACACGCTCTCGCAGATGGAGTTCCTGCGGGATCGTTCCTATCCCGCTTCCTTGGCGGGCTTGAGGCGAAACCTCGACATCTACGCGGAGCTCGCGAGGCGGGACACATCGGCCGCGCGCCGCTACCAGAACGATGTGTTCGGCGCCGAGAATTCCTTCAAGGCCGTTACGGGATATCGCACCGGTCTGCTCGATACACTCGGGATGGGGAGAAAGCGGGCGTTCGAGCAGGAGTTCCGCGCCCGGATCGCGGCGGATCCCAGGTTGCAGGCCGAGTACGGCGGTACCTGGGATGCAGTTTCCGCAGCCCAGCGCGAGCTGGCGACTTTCAACCCACAGTTGCGTTATCAGGGATTTGCCGGAGGGTCCCGGCTTCTCACGCTTGCCGCTCAAACAGTCCGCGCCGCAATGGAGGGCTCGAAGCCTGACGCCGATCGCCTGGCGGCCTACCGGGGCGCAGGGCTGAACACCGTGAGAGCCGCGGTCACCCGCAACGTGCCCATCGATACCGCATTTGAGAGACTCTCGCTGGCCGCGCAGCTAAGCGCCGCGCAACTGGAGCTGCCTGCCGACGACCCGTTCCTTCGGGCGACGCTGGCCGGGCGCACGCCCCAGACCGTCGCCGCTTCGCTGGTGCGCGGAACGAGAGTGGGCGATTCGACGTTCCGAATCTCTCTCCTCAGTGGTGGCGCGGCGGCGGTGGCAGCTTCCACGGACCCGATGATTGTGTTCGTTCGAAGCATCGATCCGATCAACCGGACCGTGACGGCGCGCGCCGCCGCTCTCAACGCCATCATCGCTACCAACACGGAGAAGATAGGCCAGGCGATGTTCGCGGCTTACGGAACCGCCCTGCCGCCCGACGCGACTTTCACGCTCCGTATCAGCGATGGAGTCGTAAAGGGCTTCCCGATGAACGGCACGATCGCACCCTACAAGACCACTTTCTACGGTCTGTACGAGCGATCGGCATCGTTCGACAACAAGTTCCCCTTCAGGGTTCCCTTGCGGTGGGCCGAGCGCAAGAACAGACTCGACCTGGCGACTCCGTTCAATTTCGTGTCCACCAACGACATCATCGGCGGGAACTCCGGGAGTCCGATGATCAACAAGAACGCGGAGGTCGTGGGCCTGGTGTTCGACTCGAACATCGAGGGCGTCGCGAACCGTTTCATCTTCACGACCGACGTGGCGCGTAGCGTGAGCGTGCACTCACGCGGAATCACCGAGGCGCTGCGCAAAGTCTACGACGCGAACAGCGTCGCGGACGAGCTCGAGGGTCGTTAGCGCTCAGGGTCCGAGCAGCCCTTCGATCTTTCGCTCCAGCGGGGCGAACGAGAGCGCGGAGGCGCCGGTGCGCGTGGCCACCTCCTCCGCCCTCTCTCGTTGGGCTTCGGCAAAGAGCTCGCCCACCACCCAGCGACCTGCCCTCGGGTTTCTGAACCAGTCGTCGTCGAAGTGCCGAACGAGATGCTCGTCGAGCACCGACTGCAGCTGCCACGCGCGCAGGTACCGCGCTGAGTAGTAGCGGGGATCTACATCCACGAACGCGTCGGCGGGGTGATATTCGAAACCGGTCGCGCCGGTAAGCAGCGACACGTAGAGATCGGGCAGCTGATCCCAGGGAACTTCTCCGCTGTATAACGTCCGCTCGTAGAGGAACTTGGCGCAGTACCGCCGCAAGAAGTGGAGCTCCTCGAACCCCGCGGTGCGAAGAAACTTTCCGACTCGCTTCTTCTCCAGCAGCGTGTACCGCAACAGCCAGCGCTTGTCCTGCATGCGATGGTCGAACAGCATCGCGTACGATTCGGTTACCGAATTGTCGCCAAGCCAGCGGAACTCGAACGGATAATCCGCGCGGGCGTAGGCAAAGTGCAGGGCGTGGCCCATCTCATGGAGCAGCGCGTTGTAGTCGCTCTGTCCGCCGTGCGGCCGCAGCACGAGATAGACTTCCTGCGGTACCCGAACCGGCGAGCAGAACGCCCGCGCACGTTTGCCTTCGCGGTCGCCGAGGTCGAGAATGATGCGCCCCTGCGCCGTCGGATCGATGCCCATTTCCGTCACCTGGCGCCTCACCGCCGGCTCCATCTCACTCCCCGGAAAGGCACCGTCGAACTCGGAGGCGCGAAAAAGCGCGAGCGCATCCGACCTCTTCGCCTGCGAGGGCTTGATGCCGAGAGATTTCTTGAGCACGCGCGGGAGGGTGTCGTCCCACATCGCCTGGGTGTCGCTGAGAAATCGCTCACACTCCGCTCCGAGCCCCGCGAGTGAGATGCCGGTCACCGCCTCGAACGACTTGTTGTAATCCCCGGCGACGCCGATCGACTCGATGTAGTCCTTCTCGCGCTGGAGCCGCTCCTGCCTGAGCGGTGCATGTTCCTTCTCGACCAGCCTGGCTCGCGCGGCATCAAGCGCGAGGCGCGCTTTGCGATCGCTGGTGTTGCCGATCTCGATCGGTACCGCCTGGTATTGAATCACCTGTCCGTCGCTTGAGCGAACGACGGCCGAGTTCTCCCACTCGATCTCACGCTCGTCGAGTGCCGCGAGTGGCTTGGCGGCCTGTGTCTCGATCTCCCATTCGAGCAGATACTGCGCCGATCGGCGCTCTTCGCTCTCCTCGGACGCGTTGGCGAAAGCGTCCAGCGTCAGTTCCAGCGCGTCTCGTCCGAGCACGCGCTCGTGCTCCTTGTAAATCGGTTGAAGCTCGGCTGTCTGCTTGTGGCCTGAATAGGCGAGATAGCTTTCCCGCGATATTGCTTCCATGAACGCCTGCCCTTCGGCTCGCAGGCGCTCGAGAGTGAGAAGGCTCACGACCTGAGCTTTTCTCCGATGTAGACGCCGAGCTGCCCGGCGTCGATCCGCTCCTGCTTCAGGGTATCGCGGTCGCGCACAGTCACCGTCCCGCCGCTGATGGACTCTCCGTCAACAGTGATGCAGAACGGCGTTCCGACCTCGTCCTGCCGGCGGTACCGGCGGCCGATCGCGCCGCTGTCGTCGTAAAACACCGGCAGCGTCAGCCGCAGCTCGTCTGCAATCCGATGCGCCATCTCCGGCATTCCATCCTTCTTAACGAGCGGGAAGACACCCGCCTTGATCGGCGCGATCGATGGATGAAGCCCGAGCACAGTTCGTCCTTCCGACTCGCCGGCCACGACTTCTTCGCGGTAGCCGTTCACCAGCACCGCCAGGGTGGTACGGTCGGCTCCGACCGAAGTCTCGACCACGAACGGTGTGTATCGCCTGTTGTTCGGCTGGTCGAAGTATTCGAGCTTCTTGCCGGAGAAAGTCTGGTGCTGCGTGAGATCGAAGTCTCCGCGATTATGCACTCCCTCGATCTCCTGGAATCCGAGAGTGCCGCCGAAGTCGAACTGGACGTCGAAGGCCGCGCGCGCGTAGTGCGCGAGCTCTTCCTTCGTGTGCTCGTGGAACCGGAGGCGGCTCTCCGCGAGCCCGATCTCACGGTGCCACTGCATGCGCATTGCCTTCCAGTACTCGAACCACTTCATGTCCTCGCCGGGCTCAACGAAGAACTGCATCTCCATCTGCTCGAACTCGCGCGTCCGGAAAATGAAATTCCCGGGAGTTATCTCGTTGCGAAACGCCTTGCCGATCTGGGCGATCCCGAACGGGACTTTCTGCCGCGTGGACTGCTGGACGTTGAGAAAGTTCACGTAGATACCCTGAGCCGTCTCCGGCCGCAGGTAGACCATCGCCGCCGTGTCCTCGAGCGGGCCCATGAACGTCTTGAACATGAGATTGAATTGCCGCGCTTCGCTCAGCGTTCCTTTCATGCCGCAGGCCGGACACTGCGCGTCCGAGGTTCCCGGCGTTCCCTTGATCTTCGGGTCGTCGGCGCGAAAGCGTTTCTTGCAGTTCCGGCAATCCACGAGCGGGTCGACGAACCCGCTCACGTGGCCGCTCGCTTCCCAGACACGCGGGTGCATCAGAATCGCCGCGTCGAGCCCTTCGATGTCGGTGCGGGCGCGGACCATCGAGTGCCACCAGCGCTCCTTCAGGTTCTTCTTCAGCTCGACACCGAGCGGGCCGTAATCCCAGACAGACCCGGTGCCGCCATAGATCTCGGATGATTGGAAGATGAAGCCGCGTCGCTTGCAGAGCGAAACCAGCTTCTCCATTACATCGGGCGGCTCGGTAGCGGTGCTGCTGGCGGGGGTGGGCATAGCAGGGAAATATGGTTCTTCAAGGAATTAAGGGGAAAGTCTGTGGGCTACGGGCTTTGCCCGGACGAATTGGGTGCAGGTCGGACGATACCGCGGAGTGATAGCCTCGAAGAAGAATGACGAACGCCCGACGCAGTCAGATGCCGATGATCTGATCCCGGCGCGTTCCCACGCTCACGTATGTGATCGGCGTTTCCACCAGTGCCTCGATTCGATCCAGATATCGCCGCGCCTCGGTGGGAAGCTCTGACAGTTTGCGCGCTTCGCCGGTGGAGCTCTGCCAGCCGGGGTACCACTCGTAGCGCGGCACGGCGCGATCGAGCACGCTCAGGTCGCCCGGAAACTCTTCGTGCATCTCGCCATCGGCTTCGTAGCCGGTGCAGAGCCCAATGCGATCGAGTGTATCGAGCACATCGAGCTTCGTCACCGCCAGGTCGGTAAGTCCGTTCACCCGTGCCGCATAGCGCACGACGACGCCGTCGAACCAGCCGCACCGGCGCGGCCGCCCGGTGGTCGCGCCGAACTCGTTTCCCAAAGTGCGAACCTCGGTGGCGAGAGGCTCATCCAGTTCCGTAGGCAGTGGTCCGTTCCCGACTCGCGTGGTGTACGCCTTGACGACCCCGATCACCGAGTCGAGCTCGCTCGGAGCGATGCCGACCCCGGTCGCGGCTCCGCCCGATGTCGTGCTGCTCGACGTCACGTAGGGGTAGGTTCCGTGATCGATGTCTAGTAGCGACCCCTGCGCGCCTTCCAGCAACACCGCCGCCCCCCCCGAGATCGCCCGGTGGATCTTGAGCCCTACGTCGTCCGCGATTGCCAAGAGTCTCGTCTTGAACCGATCCAGCACCTCGAGCGTTTCCTCGGTCGTGGTGCTCCCACCTCCGGAAATCGCGAGCTGCGTATTGGCGTGGGCTACGCCGCGTTCCACCAGCTTTCGCAGCCGTTCCGGGTTTCGCACGTCGAGCACGCGGATGCCACGCCGCCCGTATTTGTCCTCGTAAGCGGGCCCAATGCCGCGTCCCGTCGTCCCTATCTCCTTGCTCGCCGAGCTCTGAGCGTCAACCAGCTTGTGGTACGGCAGCACCAGGTGCGCGCGGTCGCTCACGTAGAGCCGCCCTTCGACATCGATGCCATCCGACACGAGCTCGTCGATCTCCGAGAACAGCGTCTCGACATCGAGCACGACCCCGTTCCCGATCGCGCAGCGCACGCCAGGCTGTAGAATGCCGCTTGGGACCTGGTGAAGAACGAACGATTTCTCGCCGATGTGCACGGTGTGCCCGGCGTTGGCGCCCCCCTGGTAGCGCACCACCCAATCAGCGCGCTCGGCGATCACGTCCACCAGCTTTCCCTTGCCCTCGTCGCCCCACTGGGCGCCCACCACGACTACGTTTGCCATATCAATCTCTTGAGCTTGCGGTGTGCCACGCACACGAAAACGCCCCGGTCAGCCGATCAGGCAAACCGAGGCGCGGAATAGGTTTGCAGGGGTGTATAGCAGGGGATATGCAAGGTGGGAAGTTTGATGTCACGGCTGTGACATCCACACTTGTCATTGGTGTCCCATGCCAGGTTTTTACGGGCCGACATTGGCCGCAGCGGCCGATTGTCAAACCACAGCATAAGAGTTATTCATTTACGCATTATTTGGTTACGGCCAGAAGTGGCGGCGAGTGCACTCTAAAGCTGCCGACAGCCAAATTTTCAACCCGATATTGTTGAAGCGCGTCTTCGACGAATCGATAGCCACGACCTGTAGGCTATCAAATCGATAGCCAAATCGCATGATCAGGCCGCTCGACGCACGCTACTGTCGCGAGATGTCAACTTGGGTGCAGCGCGTATGGAACTTCATGAAATTCGCTATTTTCTGGCGCTCAGCAAGACGTTGAACTTTACCCGTGCGGCGGAGGCCTGCAATGTCTCGCAGCCAGCGCTGACGCGGGCTATCCAAAATCTCGAAGAGAAGTTGGCTGCTGGTGCACTAGTGAACCGAGAGCGCGCGAACACGCACCTCACCGAACTAGGTCGCATCATGGTGCCGTATTTTGAACAAGTGCTGTCGGGAGTCGACGAGGCAAAATCAACGGCCAGAAGCTATAACGAAGGGACTGCGCCCCGCTTGTCAATCGGCTTGATGTGCACAATCGGCCCGATCCGGATGGTTGAGTTTTTCGCGTCGTTTCATCAGCGAAATCAAGAAACCCAGCTCTATCTGAAAGATGCGCCAGCTGCTGACCTGGAGAAACTACTTCAAAGCGGCGAACTGGATCTAGCAGTCTACTGCAAACCAGAACCGTTGGCTGAGAAATTTCACCTGTTGCCACTTTATGCTGAGCGATTTGTCATCGCTGTCGCATCGGGTCATCCGTTTGCTCGGCAGGCTCATGTTAAATTCGCGGATCTCCATCAGCAGCGCTACTTGCACCGAGCGAACTGCGAATACAATGAAACCATGGATCGGATCATGGCGGAACGCGGAGTTGAGCCAGTCTACCCATACGAAAGCGAACGGGACGACTGGATCCAATCGATGGTGCTGGCAGGGCTCGGATGTTCGGCCATTCCTGAGTTTGCGGCCACGATCCCAGGGCTGGTGCTGTTACCACTTGTGGAACCGGAGGTCAGTCGCACCGTCCAGCTGGTGAGTGTCCGCGGCCGTGAACACACAGCGCAAGTGGGTGCATTTGTTGTCGCCGCGAGGCAATACGCTTGGCCCAGCCGTCTCGCCGCGCCGTTCCGCATCGGTACTCCCGCTCTACTGACCGGTTAGGTTTTGTTACGGTAGGTGGCCGTCAGATACCAATAGCGGCGCACTATAGTTTCGCGCTATCGAAAGGATGCCAACATAGTATTGGCTATCGCATCAGGTTCCTCAGAATATCGAGTTGCTAAGCGGAACGTTGGCGTTCAGCCAACATCGCTACAGCAATCTTCAACGAGAATTCAGGAGCGAACCATGCAGAAGTCCGTCGCCAAGTTTATCGTCCCGGCACTGGCCGGTCTACTCGCCCTTTCGAGCATCGCCGTTGCTCAGCAGCCAGCCAAGCCATTTGATAGCACCACGTTCTTTGCCGAACTGGCGACCCGCGGTGTGAAATCGCCAGCGGTGTTCGATACAAACAAGTTCTTCGAAGATCTGGTGCTCAAAGGCAAGACCGACAAGAAGAAAATCGATCCTACAACATTCTTTGAAGAGCTGACCCGGAAGGGCTTCAGCACGCCAGCTGGTTTCGACGGCAAGAAGTTCTTCGAAGAGCAAGAGTCTCGCGGCAACATGCCGCCAATGGTCGATATGAAGTAACTGATCAATCAGTGACGGCTGGTCCGCACGGTGTCCTGCCGGACACGTGCGGACCTTGCTTTTTCAGGGGAGTTCTCATGCGCGCGACCATCCAGATGATTGCCATTGCCGCTGTTGTTGGCAGCCTCCCAGCTTCTGCGGAAGCGCCGCGGTCAGCCAAACCCGTTGTGGCCGTTCCCTCTGCCATGGCGATGAGCGATCCCGTTGGCTCATTCGCGCCTATGCTGGCAAGCGTGATCCCAGCTGTCGTAACCATTCTCGTGATAGGGGAAACAGCGCAACCGGTCGAAATCAAGCCGCGCAACCCAGATGAGACACTCGCTCCCTTGCCGCTGCCGAAGAAAGAACCCTTCCGTGCGGGCGGCTCCGGCGTGATTGTGGATCGCACGCGCGGCCACATCATCACGAACTATCATGTGATCGAAAATGCTGTGACGATCGAGGTGTCCCTATCCGACGGGCGTCGGATGCCCGCACGGCTCGTCGGCAGCGACATCGGATCTGACCTTGCCGTCATTGAAGTGACCGAACGAGATCTACCCAGTATCGTGATCGGAAATTCTGACAACAGCCGGGTTGGCGATGTGGTCGCGGCCGTCGGCAATCCGTATGGTCTCGAAGGAACAGCGACGCTGGGCATTATCAGCGCGCTGATGCGGACAAATGTCGGACATGGCGCGTTCGAGGATTTCATGCAGATTGATGCGTCGATCAATCCAGGCAATTCAGGCGGCGCCTTAGTCAATGTGCGGGGCGAGCTGATTGGCATCAATACAGCGGGGCCCAGCGAACAAGGCAAGGGAGCGGGCATCGGCTTTGCCATCCCAATCAACATGGCTCGAGCGATCAAGGGCGAGCTGATCACAAAAGGCAAGATGAAACGGGGATCACCTGGCTTAATGGTCGAAGACTTGTCGCATGAGCTGATGACGTCGCTAGGCACGAAAATTACGCGCGGCGCCCAGATCGTCGAGGTGTTGCCAAACTCGCCTGCGGCAGTGGTTGGAATCAAACCCGGTGGCATCGTCGTCAGCATATCAGGCAAACCGGTGCGGAGCGCCGCGGAATTCAACACACGGGTCGACACCGTGCCAGCTGGCACAATGCTGACAGTTGTCATTCACGCCGACGGCCAGCCGAAGTCGTACGAAATTGCCACCGCCGAAATTGTCTTGAAAACACCAGAACGGGTGATACCTGTCGGCCTCGGCAGCATTGCGGGCGCGACCGTCGGCGACATCCTACTAGGCAATCCGCTGTTCGGGGATCTCCGCGGCGCACAAGTTCTGCGTGTGCCAACGGGATCAACCGCGCATGCCAGCGGCCTCGCGGTCGGCGACGTCATCATGGCTGTCGACAGCGGAACCGTGCGGTCCGCAGACGACTTTTTCCGCCTAAGTGACCGCACCGGCATGCAATACCGTATCAAGGTTCAGCGCAACGGCGTTCCCGGATGGCTCCGCGTCACCCGGTGATCAGTCAACTGGCAACGTCCTAAGCGCTGACCAGCTTCTCCATCGCCGCGCGCATTTGCTCCGGCATAGGCACTGGCCGTTGGGTGGCGCGGTCGACGAACACGTGGACCATGAAGCCGTGCACTCTTGCCACGTCTTCGCCCGGCAAGAACAGGCCGAGTTCCCAGCGGACAGAGGAGCTGCCCAGGCGGCCCACCCGTAACCCGGCGTCGATGTCATCGGGATAGGCGAACGAAGCGCGGAACTGGCAGCCGGTTTCGGCCATCAGCGCGACGGTCGGGGACTTGTGGATGTCGAGCCCGCACGGCCCGATCAGCACGTGGTTCACCACCGTGTCGAAGTACGAATAGTACGTGACATTGTTGACGTGCCCGTACGCGTCATTATCCATCCAGCGCGTCTGCACCGCGTGAAAATGCGGGAAAGACGCCCGCAGCGGCGGGGGCAAACGGGCAGGGGGCGAGTGGGACATGGGGACTGGCTCGGTTTTTGCCCTCTCCCCGTCGCCTTACGGGGAGAGGGTGTAGGCGGAATTGGCGGCAAGCCAATTCACGCCGAGGGTGAGGGGCAGCGACGGGCTCAGAGCAAGCGGCGGCCCCTCACCCTCGACCCGATTTCGCTTGCGCTCAAACGGGTCTCTGCCCTCTCCCCGCAAACCGGCGGGGAGAGGGCGAAAAACGTCACACCCAGCCTTTGAACGGGGTTTCCGGCACGGCGGAGAGCGGCGCGGATTTCGTCACATAGGCTTTGAGGTTGTCGACGACGCGTTGGCCCATGGCGTCGCGGGTGTTGAGCGAGGCGGAGCCGACGTGCGGCAGCAGCACGCAGTTTTCCAGCGTCATCAGTTCCGGGTTGATCTTCGGCTCGCCCCACATCACGTCGAGGCCGGCGGCGTGGATCGTCTTGGCCTTCAGTGCCGCGATCAAGGCGGTCTCATCCACCACCGTGCCGCGCGCGACGTTGATCACCACGCCCTTCGATCCGAGTGATTTCAGCACGTCGGCGTTGACCAAGTTCTTGGTCGCAGCACCGCCCGGGGTAATGACGATCAGCGTGTTGTAGTCGCGGGCCATGGCGACGAGGTCGGAATAGTACGGGATCGCCGCATCCTGCTTGGTGCGACCGAAATAGGCGACCGGCACACCAAATGCCTGCACACGCTTGGCGATGGCCTTGCCGATGCGGCCAAACCCGACCATGCCGACTTTACGGTCGCGCAAGCTGGAGGTCAGGCGGTAGTCGCCGGAGACCGGCCACTTGCCAGCGCGCAGGTACTGCTCGGCTTGGCCGAGTTCGCGCACCGTCATCAGCAATAGGCCGAGGGCGGTGTCGGCGACTTCCTCGTTCAGCACGTCCGGTGTGTTGCCAACGATGATGCCGCGCTTGGCGGCGGCAACGGCATCAACGTGATCATAACCGACGCCGAAGCTTGAAATGACCTTCAGGTTCGGCAGCCGGGCATACAGCGCGTCGTCGTTTTTGACCTTGGTAACACTGCCCGTGCACATCGCCACGATGCGTGGCGCGACGGCCGCAAGCGCCGGATCATCCGACGACAGGATCTTGTGCACCTCGAAGTGCTCAGCGACCTGCCGTTCGATCATCGGCATCATATCGGCGGTCAGTAACAGCGCTGGCTTGGTCATCGAGGGCTCCTCAGGGTTCTTGCTTATTAGGCTAAGTTTGGTGCGGTCCTAGCATTGGGTCTGGCGGCGCGGCAACTTTGATTGGCGCATAACCTTGCCAATCCGGCCAAATCATCCGACAGAAACTGCATGGCAGCTAGAACCTACGACGTGGCGATCATTGGCGGCGGGCATAACGGCCTTGTCTGCGCGGCATACTTGGCGCGGGGCGGCGCGCGCGTCGTCGTGCTGGAGAAGAACGCTGTCATCGGCGGCGCGGCGATCACCGAGGAGTTCCACCCCGGTTTCCGCAATTCGGTGGCATCGTACACGGTCAGCCTGCTCAACCCGAAAGTGATCCGGGATCTGGAGTTGCATCGCCACGGCTTGAAGATTGTCGAACGCCCGGTGGCGAATTTTTGGCCGGTGGATGCGACGCGCAGCCTGCTGATGCCCTACGGCCTGGAGGCCCGCCAACGCGCCATCGCCGAATTCTCCGCCCACGACGCCGCCGCACTCCCCGCCTACGACGCCGACCTCGAACGGGCCGCCAACGTGCTGCGCGATCTCGTCCTGCGCACGCCACCGAACGCCGGTGGCGGTATTCCCGAATTGGTCCGCCAGATCGGTTTTGGCCGCCACATGCTGGGGCTCGGCCTTGAGGACCAACGCCTGCTGGTGGACCTGTTCACCAAAAGCGCCAGCGACTTCCTCGGGCGCTACTTCGAGAGCGAGATCGTCAAGGCCGCGTTCGCGTTTGACGGCATTGTCGGGGCCTATGCCGCCCCGTCGACGCCCGGCACCGCCTACGTGCTGCTGCACCACTGCTTCGGCGAGGTGAACGGCAAAAGCGGCGTCTGGGGCCACGCCATCGGCGGCATGGGCGCGATTTCGGATGCCATCGCCAAAGCAGCGCGGGAGGCGGGCGTTGACATCCGCGTCAACGAGCCGGTCGCCCGTGTCGTCGAAGAATACGGCGCAGCGGTTGGTGTTGAGCTGGCCTCCGGCGAGATCATCCGCGCCAAGGCGGTTGCCGCTAACATTCCGCCGAAGCTGCTGTTCCGTGATCTGATTTCGGAAGGCTCAGTAAAACCCGAGTTGCATCAGCGGTTCCGCACCATCAAATCCGGCTCCGGCACGTTCCGCATGAACGTCGCCCTATCGAAGCTGCCCGATTTCACCTGTCGCCCTGGCAGCAACCAGCAGCCGCATCACGGCGCGGGCATCGTCATCGGCCCGACGCTGGACTACCTGGAGCGCGCCTATCTCGATGCGCGCCGGCACGGCTGGTCGCTGGCACCAGTGGTCGAACTGCTGATCCCGTCGACGCTGGATGACAGTCTCGCCCCCAAAGGCCAGCACGTCGCCAGCCTTTTCGTGCAGCACGTCGCGCCGCATTTGCCTGTGGGCCGGACCTGGGCCGACGAGCGCGAAAAGGCCGCCTTCGCCGATGTGGTGATTGACACGGTGAACCGGCACGCGCCGAATTTCCGCGCCAGCATCATTGGCCAGCAAGTGCTGTCACCCCTCGACCTGGAGAACCGATTCGGCTTGGTTGACGGCGACATCTTCCACGGCCAGCTCGGCCTCGATCAGCTATTCACGATGCGCCCCGTGCTCGGCCACGCCGACTACCGCCTGCCGCTAAAGGGCCTGTACCTGTGCGGCTCCGGCGCCCACCCCGGCGGCGGCGTCACCGGTTCCCCCGGCCACAACGCCGCCCGCGAAATCGCCCGGGATTTAAGGAAGTGGTGAGCGGGGAATTTTTCGCCCCCTTGCCCTCGCTGCCCTCTCATGCTGAACGTGTGCCCGAAACAACAACCGGGAACCGCCGCCATGTCAGCCCATCCACCCGCCGCTCCGCTTCCGCTTGATCCGAAGGTCGTCGAGACGTTGAGCCACATCACCACCGCGACGATCACCACGCTGCTGCTGAAGAAGGGGCTACGCAATGTCTGGCTGCGCGGCACCAAGCCGTTGGCGGCGGGTTATCCGCGTCTTGTCGGCCGCGCCTTCACGCTGCGGTTCGTGCCGTCACGTGAGGATCTGGCCACGCCGGAGAGCTGGTCGTCCCCCCTCTCCACACGCGGTGCCATCGAAGCCATGCCGAAAGGTTGCATCGCCGTGGTTGACGCGATGGGCGTCACCGACGCGGGCATCTTCGGCGACATCCTTTGCGCGCGCATGAAGCAGCGCGGCGTTGCTGGCCTCGTCAGTGATGGCGTCGTCCGTGATCTGGCGGGCGTGCTTGGCACTAAGCTGCCTGTCTGGTGCCAGGGCGCGGCGGCTCCGGCATCGGTCACCGGCCTGACGTTCGTGTCCTGGCAGGAGCCCATCGCGTGTGGCGGCGTTGCCGTGTTCCCGAACGACGTGATTGTCGTCGACCAGGACGGCGCGGTGCTGATCCCAGCCGCTTACCTCGACGACATCGTCGCCACCGCGCCGGAGCAGGAGCGCATGGAAGGCTGGATCATGACCGAGGTGGACAAAGGCCTAGCGCTCCCCGGCCTCTACCCGATGAACGCCGAAACCAAAGCCCGCTATGAGGCGTGGAAGAAAACGCAGGCTTAGTATTGGGTCCAGGGCCTAAGGCCCTGGTCTGGGATGCTCGAAGGGCTGAAAGGCCCTTCGAATTCGCCCGCAGGGCGACGGCCTAGCGATTGCCCCATTCCACGCGCAACTTGCACATGTGCAACAGGGAGGGCTGACCATGCCACGTTTGTTCACAGCGATTGAGTTGCCCGAGGAGGTGCAGGACCAGCTCGCCGACCTAGAGCAGCCGCTGCCGGGCGCGAAGTGGGTGGACACCGACAATCTGCACCTAACGTTGCGGTTCTTCGGTGATGTCAACGGCGGCATCATGCGGGAGCTTGAAGCCGAACTCAACGGCATCGATACCCTCGCGTTCGAAATCAACCTAACCGGCCTCGGCGTGTTCGGTGGCGATGATCCGAAAGTCCTGTGGGCCGGTGTATCAGCCAACCCGTCGCTTGATGCCCTGGCCCGCGCCCACGAACGTGCCGCCCGCAATGCCGGGTTACCGCCGGAGAAACGTCCGTTCAAACCGCATGTGACACTCGCCCGCTTGCGCGGCGCATCAGCTGCCCAACTCGCGAGCTACCTCAGTCAGCACGGCATGTTCAAGACCGAGCCGTTCTTCGTCAGCCGCGCGGTGCTGCTATCATCCAAGCCACTAGTCGGCGGCGGCCCCTACGTCATCGAAGCGACGTACCCGCTGCGTGGCGGCTACGACGGCGATTGGGAGGATGAAGCCCCATAAGCAAAAAATGCATAGCTGATCTGCCTACAAAGCACCACGACTTATGTGGATTAAAAGACCTCGTTCAGTTGCGAATTCATAAAATCTTGTGTGCCCTTCAGACCAACAAAGAAAAAAACAGCGTACCCAAACGATGCGCGCTCTGTAACTCCAGCATTTTTCGGAATCGTTGCACATTCGCCACCCACGTGCCGGGATGCAGCAGCACTGATTGACAGTAGGGTTACATTTCGCTCAATTGCCCATGTAACAGACAAACGGGGTAGGCGACATGAATTCAGCAAAAGCACTTAAATTAGCAGTTGCAGTTGCAGCGTTGGCTGCCACTGGTTCCGCCGCACAGGCACAGAGTAAAGCCGCACTTTGGCAGGGGACCTACATCGGCGTGCATCTTGGTGGCGAAGGTGGCAAGTTTAAAAACGACTTCGGTTCTGAAACCGTCAGCGGCGTTTTAGGCGGCATCCACGCCGGGTTTAACTGGCAGTCGGGTTCCATCGTTTATGGCATCGAAGGTGACGCTGATCTGAGCAGCGCTAAGAAAAACTACAACTTTCGCGGTGGTCAAAAGGCCGTACTATCGAACGGTTTTCTTGGCAGCCTACGCGGTCGCGTTGGTTTCACTAGCGGCTCCGCACTGTTCTTCGGCACCGGCGGTCTAGCATTCGCATCGACGAAATTCGATTTACCTGCTGGCGGCGGCACAGGCTCCCTCACTGACACACGCACCGGATACGTCGTGGGGATAGGCATGGAGTACGCAATGTCATCCAACGTCAGCCTTCGTATCGAAGGCCTGCATTATGGCTTCGACGACATTTTTAAGGACGATATCAATGGTGGCTTAAAGTTTGATGCCAACGTGATTCGCGCTGGTCTTTCATACAAGTTCTGATCTCTGTCATATCAACAGCGCCGCGCGATGGACCTCCATCGCGCGGCGTTTCCGTGTCTGCTCACGCCGACAGCACGCTCCGCCCGATCAGCGCGCACGCGGCGAGCACCGCCACCGCCAGCGTGATCGGCCGCAACGAGGCGATCACAACACGCCGCATCAGCAGATCGCCAGCCAGCACGCCAAGCCCCATCGCCGGGAACAGGCTGCCAAACAGCGCGACGCTGGGCCAACGGATCAGCCCGAAGCCCAACAGCACGACCAGCGAGATGACCGCGCCAAACAGGAAGTAGGCGTTCAGCGTGGCGCGCGTATGGGTGACGGCCTCACGCTGATACAGCAGCGCAATCGGCGGCGCCCCCACCGAAGTCAACGTCGCCATGAACCCCGACAGCGCCCCGGCGACGGTCAGTGGCACCGGCGTCACCGGCAGTCGCAGCCGCGTAAAGCTCAGCCCGACGCCCGCCAGCACGCACAACCCGACACTGAGGCCGATCAGGCGCGGATTGCTCAACGCTAGGGTCAGTGCGCCCGCCGCCACTGCGCCGACCACCCGGCCCGACAGCAGAAAGCTGATCTCGCGCCACCGCACCTCGCGCAATTCAACATTCAGGCTGTACAGCATCACCGGCAGCCCGCTCAGCAGCACCAGCGCCGGAATGTGGGTCGGCACCACCAGCGCCACCAGCGGCGAGGCAATAATGCCGAACACCTGACCGGTCATCCGATGCACTGCCGTTGCCAGTATGATCGCCAGCGCGCACAGCCCGTATTGCGTCGGCGAAATGGCCAGGTAGTCGAACAGCGCCGCACTCCATTGATCCATCGCCTGATCACCGCTCCAGCCGAAGTCGCGCCCAACCGAACTGTGGCGCTCGCAAAAACGCCGCGCTGACCAGACAGGTCAACGCGGCGTTGGTTTTGATAACCGTGACGACCACTGGCATCTTACAGCGAGCGTTTGATCGTCTCGATGTTGAAGCACTCGATCACGTCGCCAGCGCGGATGTCCTGGTAGTTGGCGAAGCTCATGCCGCATTCCTGACCAGCCGGGACTTCGCGGACGTCGTCCTTGAACCGTTTGAGGATCGACAGCGCACCATCGTGGATGACGACGTTGTCGCGGATGAGCCGCACTTTCGCGCCGCGCTCGACCTTGCCTTCGGTGACCTGACACCCGGCAACCTTGCCGAACTTGGTGATGTTGAACACTTCCTTGATGGTCGCGTTGCCCAGGAACACTTCGCGCAGCGTCGGTGGCAGCAAGCCGGACATCGCCGCCTTCACGTCGTCCACTAGATCGTAGATGATGTTGTAATAGCGGATCTCGATGCCCTGCATGTCAGCCGCTTGCTTGGCTTGCACGTTGGCGCGGACGTTGAAGCCAATCAGCACGGCGCGTGAGGCGTTGGCCAGCGCCACATCCGACTCGGTGATGCCACCGACCCCGACGTGGACGATACGGGCCATCACTTCGTCAGTGTTGAGCTTCTTCAGCGAGCCGATGATCGCTTCGACGGAGCCCTGCACGTCGCCCTTGATCAGCAACGTGAATTCCTTCTGGCCAGCGGCATCCTTGAGCGACTGCATCATCTGCTCAAGTGTGCGTGGCGTGCCAGCCGAGCCGAGCGTATCGCGACGTTTGCGAACGCGCAGATCGGTGATTTCACGGGCCTTGGCTTCGCTCTCGACGACTGCGAACTGGTCGCCAGCATCAGGGGCGCTATCAAAGCCGAGCACTTCCACTGGCACCGAGGGGCCAGCGTCACGGAGGTTGACGCCCTTGTCATCCACGAGGGCGCGAACACGGCCCCAAGCCATACCAGCCACGATGATATCGCCAATTTTCAGCGTACCGCGCTGCACGAGAAGCGTGCCGACGGGACCGCGGCCGCGCTCCAGTTTGGCTTCGATGACGAAGCCTTCAGCTGAGCGCTTAGCGTTGGCCTTGAGTTCGAGCACTTCAGCCTGCAGCGCAATCGCCTCAAGCAGCTTGTCGAGGTTCATCCGCTTGGTCGCCGAAACCGGCACGTCCTGCACGTCACCCGACATGCTTTCAACGACGATCTCGTGCTGCAGCAAGTCCGTACGGACGCGCGTCGGATCGGCGTCTGGCTTGTCGATCTTGTTGATCGCGACGATGATTGGCACCTTCGCGGCTTTGGCGTGATTGATGGCTTCCACCGTTTGCGGCATCACACCGTCGTCGGCGGCCACCACGAGTACCACGATATCCGTCACCTTGGCACCGCGTGCACGCATCGCCGTGAACGCTTCGTGGCCCGGCGTATCGATGAACGTGATGTTCTGGCCGGATGGCGTTTTCACCTGATAGGCACCAATGTGCTGGGTGATGCCGCCCGCTTCACCTGACGCGACGTTGGCTGAACGGATCGCGTCAAGCAGCGAGGTTTTGCCGTGGTCGACGTGGCCCATGATGGTCACGACCGGCGCGCGCGGCGTCTGCTCGTCGTCAGTGTCTTTGTTCTGGGTGAACACATCAGTCAGAATATCGTCATCCGACACGCGTTTTGAGGTGTGGCCAAATTCGGCCACCAGCAATTCGGCGGTATCCGCATCGATCACGTCGGTGATCTTGTGCATCGAGCCTTCCTTCATCAGCACTTTGATGAGGTCGACGGCACGTTCGGCCATACGGTTCGACAGTTCCTGAATGGTGATCGCTTCAGGAATGATCACTTCGCGCATGATCTTCTCGCGCTTCTCGGGAATGCCGAGTGCCTTCAGCTTCTCACGTTCCCGCTTGCGCTTCAGCGAGGCCAATGAGCGTTCACGCTGGCGCTCGTCGAACGCGTTGGTGATCGTCAGCTTACCGCGCACACGGGTTTCTTCGGCAGGCTTCTGACTCGGCGTCGTCGCACGAACCAGCTTACCGCCGATCATCTTCATCTTGCTGCGGCCGTCATCGTCGTCGTTTTCCGGCTTGCTGACAGCTTTGCCGCCACGCTTTGGCGCGCCCGCAACTTCCGCCTTCTTCGGCGCTTCTGCCGGTTTCGCATTCGGACGGTCACCACGCGACACGATCATCGGCCGGGTCATGCCGGTGTTGGCGCGGGGTACATAACCGGTTGATGTCGACGGGGCGGGAGCCGGAGCTGCCGCAACCGGCGCCGGTGCCGGAGTTTCGGCGACAGGCGCTGGCGCTTCCGGCGCAGCCGTCACAGTGGTCTTGCCGGTGATTGGCTTAACCGCTGGCTTTGCACTCGGCGACGACGAGCGCACGATGCTCGGGATCATCGGCGCAAAGGCTGCACGCGGTGGTGGCACAGGCACGGCCGGATCAATCGGCGCCGCTGGATTAGCCGCCGCATAGACCACTGCCGCCGCCGCTGCCTCGGTGGCCAAGCGCTGGCGTTCAACCTCAGCCACAGCTTCTTCTGCAGCAGCAACCCGCGTGGCTTCTGCCTCTGCAGCGGCATGCGCCTCCGCGTCCAGCGCGTCTTGCTTTTCGCGCTCGACGCGCAGTCTTTCATCCTCGACGCCACGGACGTGAGCCGCAGCCAATGCGCGTGTCCGCGCTTGCCGCTCTTCCTCGGACAGTGTCCGCAGCATCGCGCCTGCGGCACGTGGTGCCGATGGAGCCGCGCCGGTGGCCTTTTGCGGCGGACGCGGGGCCTGACCTTGCGGTCGTGCTGCCGGAGCCGCAGCAGGAGCCGCGCCTTCCTCGCCGGACGGACGCTTGCGCTTGACCTCGACCACCACAGATTTTGAGCGGCCGTGACTGAACTTCTGCTGCACATGGCCCGACTCGACCGTGCGCTGCAGGCTCAGAGGCTTCCGCCCGCCCGCGCCAGCAACAGTCTTATCAGAAGTCTCTTTAGGCTCGCTCATATGGATACGTTTTCCCAAAACCTGCGTGGGGCCGGGGCTGATCAGTGGCGTCCGCCCTAACCTACCGGCCGTGTCATCATCCGCTTGTTGATGCGGTCTTCATCCAGCCAATTGTGGCGAACGAACCCTTATCAACGCTCAAGTCTCACCGCGTCGTACTGCTGTCGCGTCGTCTTCGATATTGTATTGAATGTGTCGTGTGCTTGCGTCGTTCTTGGCTGACTGCATCCTTGCAACTAATCTAAAGCGACCCACCGGTATCCGGCCCCAAAACGGTGTCGCGTTGGCGACGGACTACAGCTTTGCCAGCCGATCCGCCGTCAACGCAGCACGCGTTACTCAGTCTCAACCACTCAATTCAGCCCCCGGTTTTGACGAAGGTTCCACAGCCCCGATTGCGTTCTGCTGCCCGTCGCCGGGCAGTTCCCCAGTCAGGCTGTCGACCAAGTTTCCTGTGCGATAGCGCATTGTCCGGGTCATCGCATCAACAAACCGTGACGCGGCTCCCCCGTGACGTAAACAGGTATGTACCACATTTTCTCGGCCAATGGCCAAACTCAATTGATCAATTGTGAGCCCGGCCACGATCATCGCTGATCGACTGAGATCAGCGTTAATAGCGATCCATTTGCGATTGAGCTTTTGGCAACCATCGTCCGCCGCGTCTAGCGCATGCATAAGCGCCAGCGGCCCGCGGGTCAATTCCGCTTCGACTTTGCCAAAACCGGTCAGCACCAGCCCGGCTTTGTTGGCCAAGCTCAGCGCCTCCATCGACCGTTTGACCAGCAGCTTGTCAATCAGCGCGGGTAGATCCGGTGAAGCCGTCACCTGACGTTTCATCGACCGGGCAAACGCCTTAGTTTTGATGGCCTTCTCGACGGCCTTAGCGTCCAGCGTCACCCAGACACCCCGGCCCGGCAGCCGCCGCGCCAGATCCGGCACCACTGCCCCGTCGGGCCCGACAACAAACCGGATCAGCTCATCCGGCGTCAGTTCAGCGCGCGTGACCACGCAAGTGCGCAACGAGCTGTTCGCTGGTTGCGCATCATCTGGTTCGACACTCGGGCCGTTATGGTCCGGTTCGACATGGTTGGCCGCGTTTGGCTCCATGCGGGGTGGTCAAGCTCCTCAACAGTTTCAATGGCAACTCGACCGTCGTCGCCGATGCAGCTAGCGCATACACGACAACGGCTTAAGTTGCAGCAGCTAACTTGCGGCGCGACCAATATGCGTGCACCACAAGTCAGCTTGTCTAGTCCCAGGCCGCTCACGACTTGGCAGCAGGAGTGGCATCGGCCTCGCCATCCAGCATTTCGTCGCCCTCGGTCTCGTCTACCGGCGCCAGATCCTCAGCCTTGATCCAGCCGAGCAGCACACGCGCCTGCATGATCAGGTTTTCGGCGCCCTGCTTGTCAACGTCGAAGCCTTTCAGCACACCTTCGTGGCGCACTGGCTCGGCGTCTTTCTTGCGCTCGGTGTAGCCCATCAGATCGTCGGTCGCACAGTCCGCCAGATCTTCGAGCGTTTTGATCTTGTGCTCGCCGAACGCCACCAACATGGTCGACGTGACGCCATCAACCTTCATCAGTTCGTCTGACACGCCCAGCTCAACACGGCGGGCTTCACGCGTCGCTTCAGCCTTTTCGAGGAACTCACGAGCGCGTTCCTGCACTTCGGCAGCGGTGCCTTCATCGAAGCCTTCGATGCGGGCGACTTCGGCAGTGTCAACGAACGCGACTTCCTCGACGCTCTCGAAGCCCTCGGCCACTAGCAGCTGGGCGATGATTTCGTCGACGTCGAGCGCTTCCATGAACACGGCGGTGCGCTCAGCGGTTTCCTTCTGGCGGCGCTCGCTTTCTTCCTGCTCCGTGACGATATCGATGTCCCAGCCGGTCAGCTGCGACGCCAACCGCACGTTCTGACCACGGCGACCAATGGCAAGCGAAAGCTGCGCTTCCGGCACCACGACTTCGATGCGAGAAGCATCTTCGTCGAGCACGACTTTCGAGACTTCGGCGGGGGCCAGGGCGTTGACGATAAACGTCGCCGCATCAGCATTCCACTGGATGATATCGACCTTTTCGCCGCCAAGTTCGTTGACGACGGCCTGGACGCGGGCACCGCGCATACCGACGCACGCGCCGACCGGATCGATGGAACTGTCCTTCGAAATCACCGCGATTTTCGCGCGCGAACCCGGATCGCGGGCGACCGACTTGATTTCGACGACGTTGTCGTAGATTTCCGGCACTTCCATCGAGAACAGCTTGGCCATGAATTCCGGCTTGGCGCGCGATAGGAAAATCTGCGGGCCGCGTGGCTCACGGCGCACATCGTAGACGTACGCGCGGATGCGGTCGCCGTAGCGCGGGGCTTCACGCGGGATCATTTCATCGCGGCGGATGATGCCTTCAGCCCGGCCGAGATCGACGATGACGTTGCCGTACTCAGCCCGCTTGACGGTGCCGTTGATGATTTCGCCGATCCGGTCCTTGTATTCGGCGAACTGCCGGTCGCGCTCGGCGTCACGCACTTTCTGTACGATCACCTGTTTGGCGTTCTGTGCGGCAACGCGACCGAAATCCAGGGGTGGCAGCGTTTCACCGATGAAGTCGCCGACCTTGGCGTCCGGGTTACGGCGCTTGGCGTCTTCCAGGTTGATCTGCGTCGCGTCGATTTCGACGACCTCGACCACTTCCATCACCCGTGACAGCCGGGTTTCGCCGGTTTTCGGGTCGATTTCACAGCGGATGTCGTTTTCAGCGCCATAACGCGATTTGGCGGCTTTCTGGATGGCATCTTCCATCGCCTGAATCACGATTTTGCGGTCAATCGTCTTTTCACGTGCCACAGAATCCGCGATCTGCAGCAATTCCAAACGGTTCGCACTAACGCCAGCGACTGCCATGGTCTTAGCCTCTTAAGTGGGGTCGAAACTCAGGTCGAAACTTGGGGTAATAGCGAAGCTGTAAGGCTTCAATGTTTAACGGGTTTGTCCTTAGCAGCCTTCGTTTTGGCCGCCTTGGGAAGCTTGGGCTTAGGCTTATGCTCGTACTTCTGCGGCTGTTTGCGCCCCGCCGGCTTGGTCGGCACCTGCTCGTCCACTGGCACGTTGGCCTGGAGAGCTGCTACCTGCTCGTCAGACAATTCCACTCCTTCAACAGGGGCTAATCCCTGTTGGAGTTTTTTGGTCCGCCGCAGGGTTTCCCGGATCAGCTCGTCGGTCAGCACCAGCTTGGCCTCGCCGATCATGTTCATCGGGAACCCGAGCAACTGCAAACCAACCTTGTCGAGCTGGCACTCGATCCGCACTTCGCCGTCCGCAAAGCCTTCGACGATGCCACGGAACCGCTTGCGCCCGTTGACCGGCTGGCTCAGCTCGATCTTGGCCTCATAGCCCGCCCAATCCTCGAAGTCCGATGGCCGCACCAACGGTCGGTCAATGCCCGGCGACGACACTTCCAGGCGATAAGCCCCCGGCAGCGGGTCATAGGCGTCCAACACCGGCGACAGCTCCCGCGAGACCGTGGCACAATCCTCGACGGAGAACGTGCCGTCCGGTCGCTCAGCCATGATCTGCAGGCTCGGCCCGCCGTTAGAACTGGCACCGCCGCTCATCGCCACCCGCACCAGCCGGAAGCCGAGATCCACCAGCACGGGATCAATCAGCTCCGCCAGATTGGCCGCGAGACCACTTTCCAACACAAAACGCGCGTCGGAGGTGCCATCCACGGCGTCCTGATCGTCATCAGGGTCGGTGGGGGCCGTCTTCGCCGCATCGTTTTTGTTCATAGGCATCGATATGTCAGTCCGGATCGACATCCCAAAAGCTAAAAGAGCAGGCCTGTTAAGACCCACCCCCGAAAACCCGAGACGTTTTGGAATTTTATCAATATATCGCAAAGTAGCGTCACGGTCAACCGTTTGTTTACGTGCGCGGAATGTAAATCGTCGAATTTGGCAGCACTAACCCGACTAGGCTGCTAACGCGATGATAACAAACACAATTCAGACCAATGTCGGTCTCAATACTGCACCCGAATCGTGCTAGTTTTCAAGCATCCGTCCTGCGACGGGCGGACGCGCGCATTAAAAATGCACGCCGGAACGCCAGCAGGGGAGAAAAGCAATGGCAGACCGCGCTTTCATCCAGCAATTACAGGGATTTAGCCTAACCACCGCCGAAATCATCTACCGCCTGCCAGACCACCCCTCATTGCTGCAAACCTACATCTGGCAAGACTACGACCTGTCGCCGAAATTCCCAAAACTGCAAGGCTTTCTCGATTTCTGGTCAAAAAACCTTGAAGGCCGCCTCTTCAGAGTCCGCGTCGCCCACAAATCCCTGATCAGCACCAACGAGTTGGCCTCAGTCAATGCGGAGTTCAGGTTGAACTAGCTCCTCCCGCTTTCCCGGAAACAAGCGCACCCGAGCGCGTTGCTATCCGGGATGCTCGCCTCAAGGATGTGGGCACTTCCGACACCCATTCGACAGGTGAAGATCCCGGATAACCAAGCGCTTTAAGCGCTTTGGTTTCCGGGAAACCGGAGGATAAGGTGTTGTTCTTGGAAACAAGCTCGCTTCGGAACACTAAGCGCTAAGCGGCGTGTAGCGATAAATATCGGCCAGCGGCAAGCTGACGCCAATACCGGACAGCTCGAGCGTGCCATCCAGCCCCTTGATGGCCTGCGGTTTCCAATCGGCGGCACGGTTATAGACCACAACGTCCACCGCTTTCTGCGAGACGGTGACGTAGTGCTGGCAATTCGGCACGCTGGTGTAGACCTTCCGCCGCCAGGCCTGATCCGCCTTGCTATTGCTGCGCGACAGCACCTCGAAGATTACTCTGGCATCATCGGTCAACGGCGATCCGGTGGCCGCCCGATCCATAACGAACACATCGGGCTGCGGCAGGCTGTTCGGCGAGGCCGGAACCCTGGTGCCAATGCCGATCAGCGGAATCCAGGTGGCATTTTGGCGGCGCTTGGCCAGCATCAGCTCGGTAACAAGGTTCCCGACGATCATTTGATGCACGTCAACCGGCGATGGGCTCAAAACCGCAACTCCCTCGATCAGTTCCCATTTTTCCCCATCGGGACGCGTGTCCGTGAACTCCAGGAACTCCTCGATGGTCATCGGAGGTAATGGATCGAGTTGTTTGCGGGCGGTATTCGGCATGGCGGCGAACTCCTCTGCGGGTCCCTGAAAATCACTATAGTCCGCCGTTTTTCATTTGTCGCACCGCCAATTAGATTGCCATTTAGCGGACGCCGGGCTAACAGCCTGCCATCTCGGACCAACAGTATGAGATCCGTCGCGGCACCCTGGAGGCCGGGCGGCTGGAAGTATGGGCACCGCCGTCACAGGCGCGGCCCTTTTTGTATTGGAGCAAAACCATGGCTGATATGATCGAACTGAAAGCCACGGCGCGCCCAACGGCTGGCAAGGGAGCCGCCCGGGCAGTACGTCGTGAAGACCGCATTCCTGCAGTGATTTACGGGGCTAAGCAGGACCCAGAAATGATCTCAATGGTGACCGCTGAGCTCTGGAAAGTCGTGCAAAAGGGCAAGTTCCTTTCGACCGTCTACCAGCTCGACATCGGCGGCCGCAAAGTCAGAGTGCTGCCACGAGACGTCCAGCTTGACCCCGTCAAGGATCTGCCGCTGCACGTTGACTTCCAGCGCATCGGCGCTGATGGCAAAATCCGCGTGAATGTCCCCGTCAAGTTCATCAACGAACTGCAGTCGCCCGGTCTGAAGCGCGGCGGCGTGCTCAACATCGTCCGTCACGAAGTTGAAGTGATCTGCCCAGCCGACAACATCCCACTGGCGTTTGAATTCGATCTTACCGGCCTCGAAATCGGCAAGTCGATCCACATCTCGGCCACCACTCTGCCGCCGGGCGTCAAACCGACCATCAGCAACCGCGACTTCACCGTTGCGACCATTGCCGGTTCGTCGGCCAAGGGTGATACGGAAGAAGCCGCCGCAGCTGCTCCTGCTGCTGCCACTGCCCCTGCGAAGGGTGCTGCTGCCGCTGCTCCGGCCAAGGGTGCAGCGCCGGCTAAGGGTGCCGCCCCGGCGAAGGGCGCTGCTCCAGCCAAGGCTCCAGCGAAGAAGTAAGTTAGAGAGGGAGTAGGGAGTAGGGAATAGGGAATAGGATTGCGGGCACTTCCCCACTCCCTACTCCCGACCTCCCTACTCCCTAGCGGAAGCCATGAAGCTGTTCGTCGGTCTCGGCAATCCTGGGACGAAATACGCCCGAAACCGGCATAACGTCGGCTTTATGGCGATTGACGCGATCCGCGACCAGCACAGCCTTGGCCCCTGGCGTCGGCGCTTTCAGGGCCTCGCCTCCGAGGGCGACATCGACGGCGAACGGGTGCTGCTGCTGAAGCCCGAAACGTTCATGAACGATAGCGGCCAAGCCGTTGGCGAAGCGGCCCGTTTCCTCAAGATCGAGCCCGCCGACGTCATCGTCTTTCACGACGAGCTCGACATTCTGCCGGGCAAACTCAA